>CAMVRH010000066.1 GCA_947169835.1 uncultured Lachnospira sp.
CTCTAGCTTAACTACCCTTGCATTTTCGAAATGGTTTTCAAACGATAGGATGTTTCCGATATCTGCGCCACGGAATTTGTAGATAGACTGATCGTCATCGCCCACCACGCAAATATTCTGGTACTTTGACGCAAGCAACTGCACAAATTTAAACTGCGCCATATTTGTATCTTGATACTCATCCACCATAATGTATTTCAAACGCTCCTGGTACATCTCAAGAACCTCTGGATGCTTCTGGAAAAGTTCAACTGTCTTCATAATTAGGTCGTCAAAGTCCATGGCGTTGCTCTTCTTAAGGATTCTTTGGTACTCCTCGTAAATTTGAGAAATAGTTCTCTCCTTAAAATCGTGAGTAGCTATATCTCTAACGTCTGATACAGTCATCAGTTTGTTTTTGAAATCAGAAATCTTTGCGACTACACCTTTTTCCTTAAACATCTTTGTGTCAAGATTCATCATCTTAATGATGTCTCGCATTACTTTCTTCTGATCATCTGCATCGTATATAGTAAAGTCGTTTTTATAACCTACTTGATCTGCGAAACGACGAAGAATCTTCACGCACGCTGAGTGGAAGGTACTTACCCAAACTTGGTCCGCGCCAAAGCCCACCAGCTTATCGATACGCTCTCTCATCTCGTCTGCAGCTTTATTTGTGAAAGTGATTGCCATAATCTGATATGGTTCCACTCCCTTTTCCTTTATAAGATACGCCACTCTGTGAGTCAAAACTCTAGTCTTTCCAGAGCCCGCACCCGCTAAAATAAGCAGTGGACCATCTGTGTGGTACACTGCTAATTCTTGCATATCATTTAATGTTACATCTGCTTTAAATGTTTTGTCGCTCATTTACTTTTATTTCTTGCCTTTCATTCTATCAAGCGCCATATCGTATCCATCGTTTCCATAGTTTAGTGAACGATTCACTCTACTGATGGTAGCTGTGGAAGCGCCTGTATCTTCCGAAATATCTAAATATGTTCTGCCCTGTCTAAGCATTAGCGCAACTTCAAAACGCTGCGAAATTGAGAGCAGTTCGTTTATAGTGCAGACATCCTCAAAGAATGTATAGCACTCTTCTTTATTTTTTAGCGTTAAAATAGCATCAAATAAGTGATCTACTTCTTTAGTTCTAATATTTTTGCTCATAACTCATCCTCCGTAAATCTTGTTTACTTTTATATTTTAACACTCTAAAGTCTGAAAGTCTATAAATTTTTCAACAATTATCGCCTAATCGCATACTTTTGTCTGTATGCAAGGAATATTCCTATCAAACCTAGTACTAAGACACCTATTCCGTATACTACTTCTATAAACATAACGTGTCCCACATAGTATCCATAGTAGTCCTTCATAAACGAATCGGTCAGATTGAAATTATAAAGGTATCCATTAGCTACTAAGGCCGAGAATCCAACTGTTATAAGGGCTCCCGCTCCTATCAAACCATATACTACAAACCTTATTCCGTGGTACGCATAGTGTCTTGATACAATTAAATAGAACGCACTAAAGAATCCTATCAACACCGCCAAAGGAATGGCAATCCATATAAGCTTATCGGTTTTAGTGATAATGTATGCCATCTGTTTTTCAGTTGGGAAGTGAAGTTCCTCTGAATACATTTTTTGAACTTTTCTGATGTAGGCGCTGAGCGATGCTAACTGTTTTTCATTTAGCGTTCCCTCTTTCTTTTCTACATTAGTCCTAATGCGCTTTTCGATATTAGCAAAATCAATAATACTTTTCTCTCCGTAAAGCACTTGATCAAAAGTCTTTATAACATCAGACTTTACCTCGCTAGTTTTGAATATACCTTTGACGCAGTCTACTTCCACTCCGTATGGCTTTCCAATATCCAGTGCCTTTTGCTCAATCTCATTTTTCAAATGATAAAAATAATGTGTTCTATCTCCTGCGTGGATAACCGCTCTTCTACTAGCAAAACTCCACTTCGCAACTCCTCCTGCCACTATCACAATAACTGATAGCATTAGAATGAAGGATAACAAATAATTAACTATGCCCTGTCTAATTCTATGTTTATGTCTCATTATTTTGTCACCTCCTTATCTATAGAAGGTCCGAATGTTTTGTCTAGATAAACAAACATTCTCTTGCTCTTGTCTCCATTTAATTTTCCAAATGGATAACATGTATAAAGAATCAATGTCTCTTTGTCGGCCTGCAAGTCATAAGCTTTGTCGTAATCGCCCTCGTCAAAGACCTTGATATCTGTCACTTTATATTTATATCTAGCATAAGTGGTGGTGACACCCATCACCATTCCTTTTTTCACTTTTTCTAAAGGCGCAAAGTAAGTAGTGTCATGCGCGCCAACTAAAATAGGTTTTCCATCACCAGGAATTGAACTTCCAAGGTAAGTACCTGCTGCTCCTTTGAACTCCTCCTGCAATTTGCCCTCGAATTCATCGTCATAGTCGTTTTCTACTTTTCGTTTGATTTTACCACTTAGCACATAGTCCGAGTCGCCCATATAAAGAGGTGCTGCCAAACCAATTTTGTCGCACTCAATCAATCCATAAGGCTCAGTGAACTTAGGCCAATGAACTTGATCGCCTTTAATAGTTTTTTTCTTTATCAAAGGAACATTTGTAAAGTCCTTCTTCTCCTCGGAATATGTATTAAGAGTTAAGTTTTGAACAAAACCATGCTTTAAGCTTTTATATATTTCAGTGTATGGCCAATAAATAGCAACTAGTGTTCCAACCAAAATTACGCACATAATTATTGGCACGTAGAAATACTTAACGACCTGCTTGAAGTTAGTGTAAGAGAAAGTTTGAAGTCTAGCTCTTCTAGTCTTTCTGTTTGCAACTTCCATCTCGTCGTCTTCTTCGTCGTCGTAGTTTTTGTCGCTGTGTCTTCTAATTTTATTCATCCACTTCTTCGCGTTGAATACGAAACCGACAAAGATTAAGAAAACTACTCCGGCAAAAATCATCTCAACAGAAACTCCCCATGAGCCTTCTTCGCCTTGTTTCTTTTCATCTGATTTTTGTGCTTCATCAGTATCTTTTATAACCTTATTAGGATCAATAACAATATATCCTGCGTTATCAACAGCATAGTAACTGTTTGATTTGCTATCGTATTCTAAGTATAAATCGATAGTTGATCCCGCATACTGGAAGTAATGTAGAGATGTTGATGACTGGCTAAACACAGGACCTTTGCCGCCCGATTTTTTATATTCAACTAATCCTTTTGAAAAATAATCTAGGAAAAGTTCAGCAGTCTTCTTTTCAACATCTACATCATCTCGTGAAAAATAATTTTCAAATTGATTTACGTAGTTTTTATCTAAGTATGTGGCAAATGGCTCTGCGTTTTTAAATGCATCTAACATCTTTCGCTCGTTCACATTTATTTCCGCGCCAAAGACGCTTGCGTTAATTGCAAGCAACATCACTGCGCTAAGAACTAGAGTTAAAAGTTTCTTTAATCTTCCCATCCTAAAGCCTCCTTCAACTCATCAGTCTTAAACACATATTTTGAATTACAGAAATCACAGTTCACTTCTATGTCTTCTCCCTCTGCAATCAAATCTGCTAAATCCTTTTTATTTAAAGTAGCAAGAACTCTCATTACACGTTCTTTGCTGCAGTTGCATTCATACTTTGCTTCTATTTTATCTGTGAATTCAACCTCGATATCACCCATCACTGCTTTCACTAAATCTTCAGGAGTTTTTCCTTCCTTTAGAATATCTGTGACAGATGTAATTTTTGATAAGTTTTCTTCTATCTTTGAAACTGTCTCTTCTTTGGCATCTGGCATCATCTGAACAATAAAACCACCTGCTTCACGCACGTGATTATCCTTAGACATTAAAACGCCCAGACCCACTGCCGATGGAGTCTGCTCGCTTGATGCAAAGTAATATGTTAAATCTTCAGCTACCTCGCTAGTAGCCAAAGGTACTTTCGAAATGTAAGGCTCTTTAAGGCCCATATCTTTAATGACTGTAAGTTCGCCATAGCCAATAGCTGCACCCACATCCAACTTTCCTGCATAGTTAGGAGGTAGCATAACAGAAGGGTTTCCAACATAACCCTTTACCTTTGCCGAGTTGTCCGCTAGCACTGTCACACCGTTAATCTTTCCATCGCCCTTCATCTTGAGCGTCAAAAGTTCCTCTTCACCCTTTAGCATTTGGCCCATCATAGCGCCGGCTGAAAGCAATCTTCCAAGCGCTGCTGTAGCCACAGGGCTAGTGTTGTGAATCTCCCTAGCTTTCTCAACTAACTCTCTAGAAGTAATCGCAAAAATACGAACTTCCTTATTCTTATCTACTGCTCTAACTATGTAATCCATTAGTTTCTCCTTAAAAATACCATTAACATTTTATCAATTAAGAGGGGTTTTTACAACCAAATAAAATGCAGATTCCGACAACCTTTCTCGCTTGATAATGCTTTCCTAAATGAGTATACTAATACACGAAGGAAAGAGATTTTTATGGAAAACGAAGATAGAATTGTAATACTTGATCATATAAAAGATATCTGCAAACGCAGATGCATTTTGCCGGTAGTTGTTATCGTTATTATGGTAGCGCTACTTTTTATTGTGCCATTTGGAAGTCTTCTTAATCCAAAAGATGTTAAAGGGATTTTTAATGTTAAATCAAGCGATAGTTTTGTCGATGTATCAACTGGGAAAATGAACTACACTGGCTACGATGTGAAAAACGGTATGGGAACTGAGTTTTCCTACTACTACGCATTAAAGAACGGCAAATGTGCATTTGCACTTATTCCTAAAGACTTGGTTAAAGCGTCTGGGAAGTCTTTGCCGGAGGGTTCCGTCAAAGAGGAAATAAATAATCTAGAGTTTAAGGCAAAAGTAATTAAGCCTAACGGTCCTTACAAGAAAATGATTTCGATGTTTGCTAAGGATTTGAACTGGACCGACGAAGGATTGAACAGCATTTCAACTGGTTTGGTGGTTAGCTCAGCCAACTATCATCCATATAGATATATTTTCTGCCTAGTAGTTATAATACTTTTGATTTTGGCAGCTATAGTAAGGCTTGTGGTATCGATTAAGCGATTTAAAGATCCATACCTATTCCCTGTGTGCACTTATCTTTCTAACGAAGAGTGCCACGAACTTATGGACGAGGCTCAAGACGAACTTGATAGCGAAAACTATTTGCAGATAAATGCTACATATATTACAGAAAACTACTATATAGACTTAGATACATCTGGCGCATTTATTATTCCGCTTAAAGATGTTATCTGGGTATTCAGACTAGGCCGTCGAGGCATTGATATAGGAAAGCACAGTTTGACTTACACTATCAACTTTATCACTAGAGATGGAGAGGTAGTCAAAGTTCCTAGAAAATCTAGTGATGAAGCAATGGCTATCATCAAATCTATCAAGGCTACTGAATATGAAATAATCACCGGACATTCAGATGAGAAAATGCGAATGGCAGCTGCGATTATAAGAGGGCATGAAGAAGAAAAGACTGAAACACAGCCTGAAGAAAAAACAGAAGAATAATATATTTTATAAGACAAAGAAAAAACAATAGGGACTCACTTAAAAT
>CAMVRH010000067.1 GCA_947169835.1 uncultured Lachnospira sp.
ACGATTGTTGCAAGATGGGCCACAGTGCCAGATGATTACTATATGAAGGATAATGGTCTTATGGTTAGACCTTACAAACAAAAATAGGGCTTCGGTCCTATTTTTGCATATAGCCATTAAATTTGGTAGAATATACGAAGTTATTTAATAAATAAAGCGAGGGATATTATGAAACCAATTAAAGAAGGAAAAGTAAGAGAGATTTATGACAATGGCGACAGTTTGATTATGGTTGCTACAGACAGAATTAGCTGCTTCGACGTAATCTTGAATAACGAGATTACAAAGAAGGGAACAGTACTTACACAGATGAGTAAGTTCTGGTTTGATATGACTGAGGACATTTGTCCAAACCATATGATTTCTGTAGATGTAAATGATATGCCAGAGTTTTTCAGACAGCCACAGTTTGACGGTAATTCTATGATGTGTAAGAAGCTAGAAATGCTTCCTATAGAGGCTATCGTTCGCGGCTATATCACAGGTAGTGGTTGGGCTAGTTATCAAGAAAATGGCACAGTTTGTGGCATTAAACTACCAGAAGGACTAGTAGAGTCAGATAAGCTTCCTGAGCCTATCTACACACCATCTACAAAGGCAGAGATTGGCGATCACGACGAAAATATTTCATACGAGCAGAGTATTGAGGTTTTAGAGAAAGCATACCCAGGAAAGGG
The DNA here is from genome assembly GCA_947169835.1 of uncultured Lachnospira sp. Taxonomy (GTDB): domain Bacteria; phylum Bacillota; class Clostridia; order Lachnospirales; family Lachnospiraceae; genus Eubacterium_G. The sequence continues at coordinate 678 of CAMVRH010000067.1, forward strand.
AGAAGAATACGCAGAAAAACTTAAAGATTTAACTATCGCCCTTTACAAAAAATGTGCAGACTATGCTCTTTCAAAAGGAATTATCATTGCAGATACAAAGTTTGAGTTTGGTTTAGATGAAGATGGAAATATTGTGGTAGCAGATGAAATGCTTACACCAGACAGTTCAAGATTCTGGCCACTAGAAGGATACACACCAGGTGTTACACAGCCATCATTTGATAAGCAGATTGCTAGAGATTGGCTAAAAAATAATGAGGGCCATGACTGGACACTTCCAGATGATATAGCTCAGAAGACTATTGATAAGTATTTGGAAGGTTACAAATTGTTAACTGGAAAAGATCTATAAATAATTTACTTTATTCCAAAAGAAAAACACTAAGGGATTCACTTAAAATCGTTCATTCCCTTAGTGTTTTTCTTTTGCACTAATATATTAAATTATTTATTAAAGTTTTCAGCCACGTCAATTATAAAGTCAATACACTAATCAATTCCTAAAATGCCAGAGTTTAAGCATAGTGCATAGTTTTTTGCATCGCCAAATTTTCTATCTGTATAGTAGCGGTAGTAACTCTTTCTGCCTTTATCTTTTTTCTCGATACGTTTTTCGATTTTTACGTCTGTTTCTCCGTATACTTCCAAAACTCTTTTCTTTCTATACTCCATAGAAGCATGAATGAAAACGTTTAGTGCTGGAATGCCAGCATTTTCCAAAACATAATCTGCACATCTACCAGCTATCACGCAAGGACCTTTCTTGGCTTGCTCAATTATGTATTCACTTTGTAACTGTTGGATCTGCTCCTGTGGAGTATCAAGATAGTTTGTACTAAAAATATTTGATGTGATAAATAGTTCTGGATATGTAGCCATTTCATCTTGTTCTTTTACATATTCTTTGGCGAAGCCGCTTTCCTTAGCCACTTCCTCCACAATCTTGCTATCCAAAAATGGAATACCAAGTTTCTCTGCAACAGCCATTCCGATAGAATGTCCGCCACTTCCAAACTCTCTACTTATTGTAATTACTGGGTACATACAAATACCTCCCCGTCCGTTCTTAATTATTATTTATTATATAATAAAAATCAAAAGAAAAACAATAGGGAAACGTTTTTAAGTTTTCTGTTGTTTTTCTTTTTATACATATTTATAATGATTAAGAAAGGAGCGGATATGAAAGTAGCAGTATGTCAGCTTGATATTAAATATGAAGACAAAGAGTACAATCTTGCTAGAGCGAAAGAGTTTATTGAAGACGCGGCAAATCAGGGCGCGGACATTATCTTCTTTCCTGAAATGAGTTTTACCGGTTTTTCTATGGACACAGAACTCACTGGCGAAGAGGACCTACATACGCAAAGTCTTATGGAAGAGTACGCAGAGGAGTTTGGCATCGCTATAGGTTTTGGCTGGGTAGAACACCAAACGGAAAGTGAGAATCATTACACTGTAATCGACTCTGATGGTGAGATGATTGCAGACTATTTAAAGATTCACTTGTTTGAAGATGCCGGCGAAGATGAACACTTTGTGCCAGGCTATGAGGTTGTGACTTTTACTTTGGATGACATAGACTTTGGACTAAACATTTGCTACGATATGCGCTTTGACGATATCTACGAAGATATGGGCGCTAGCACTGATGCAGTGGTAGTGGCAGCCAACTGGCCAGCAGTACGCATGGATGACTGGAGACAAATTATTCGCGACAGAGCGACTGAACTTAACAGTTATATGATTGGCGTTAACTGCTATGGTGAGCAGGAGGAACACTATTCGGGTTTTAGTTGTGTGATAGGACCTAATGGTGAAGAGCTTTTTGAAATAGAAGACATGGAAGATATGGTTATAGTAGATATAGAGAAGGTAGAATAAAACTGTTTTAGTTGAGGATTTGAGATGAAAGTGAGGAAGTTGAAAATGAAACAGGGATTGAAAAGGGGAATTGCTATAGTTAGTGCTATTGCTATGATTGCAAGCGTGATTACATGTAGCAATAAAATAGTAAATGCTGTTGTATATACAGGAAAGGATAGTTCAGCCACTCTTGTGAAGGGAACTATGAAGTCATGGCAGAGCATTAGTGAAGAAGGTTGGAAATATTATTTTGCTACAACAGACGATAAAAGTGGTTTTAATAAAACTGGTGGTGAAACAATATCTTATAAGGGCGGAACTTCATGGAATGATTTGCCATATTTTGAGGCCGTTCCCAAAATAGGGGATTACAAAGCCTATAGTGTTATGGACATAAGTAGAACATTTGGTTCACAGTTCAAGGCACTAAGTCCAGCATATGTTATTAATAGTAGTGGTAAACACAAAATCACACTTAAAATGAATATGTCTGCAAATGAGAACTTAACGAGTAATGGAGTCGTTTATGGAATTGAAGTAATAAATGATAAAGAGGAAGTAATTGCAGCTCCTGAAACTAGACATGATAAAGGTGGTAATGATATTGAATTTACTTGCATATGCGATATCGACGAAGGAGAAACAATTCATATTAGATATAATCACAAAATTACTTTTAATAATACAGCAAAAAGATACACCACATATCCAAGTAAAATAGACTTTACGTATGCTGAAATAACTGAACCTCGCCATCTTAATGTGCCTACAGACTTTTCTGCATATAACTTTGTAGAGAATGGAAAATATCAGTTAAGATTTAAACCAGGCGATGAAGATATAGATACATATAAATTATTTATTGATGATGAGAATACTGAGTTAACTACAGTTTCTACTGAAGGCTTACAAGCAGATAAAAAAGGCTTTTATACAGTAGATGTGGATTCAAGCGTTTTTGAACAGTATGCCCAATCGGTTGGGCAGAAGTATCAGCGTTATTATGCCCCAAATGCTGCTTGGAAAACTCATAAGATATACTTGAAAGCAGTGGATGATGTTGGAAATATCTCAGAGGCAGTGGAAACCAGCTTAAGGATATCCAAAAATCAATCTGCTAATAATGGTATACCTAGAATATATGTTGTTACGAATAACGAGAATTCAGACATTATTAAAGCGACAAAAACACCAGCATCACTCACTGTAAAGAGCGGAAGTTCTGAGATTAATAGTGCTAGTGAGTTTGGAACAATAAAACTTCGTGGTAATTCAACTGCTAATGCCCAGAAGAAATCCTATAATATTTCGTTTGATAGCAAACAGGAACTAATACCAGGTTGTAACTCTGGAAAAAAATGGTGTCTACTGGCTAATGCATTTGATAAATCAATGATGAGAAATAAGCTCGCGATGGATTTAGGAAAAGCGATAGGTGGAGTAGCTGCCCCTAAGGAGCATTTTGTTGATCTGTATTTAAATGGAGCCTACATGGGCAATTATGTTCTTAGTGAACCTGCTGAAAATGGAAGGGCAGGAGTTGAATATAATGAAGGAAGCAAGAAGAATCCAAGTAAGGACATCTTGTTTGAATTAGAAAACGGCGGTCGATTTGACTTAACAAAAGAAGCAGTGTTGAGAACATCTGTAAATGGCGCATCTATGGTGTTTATTACAGAAGACTTAGAGGATTTAGTTGAGGAAATATATAATTCAGGCATTACAAGTGAAAGTGGAATTAGAGAAATATTATTAAATCCTAACAGTGAATTTGCTCAATCACATCCAGATGAGAAATGGCAGTTTGAAAAGTTTAAGGGGTTAAACAATACACTGAATGAATTTTCAAGAGCTCTTCAAAGTCCAAGTTCAAATGATGTACTAAAATACATAGATATAGATTCTTTTGCAAGTATGTATATTGTGGCTGAATTATTCAAAGTAGTAGATTTTGGATACAGTTCAGTCAAGTTCTATGTTACTTATGATAACAATGGCAAGCCAACTATACATGCTGGACCATTATGGGATTATGATTTATCCACAGGTAATTCCGGATCTGGTGACGCAACTGCGACCAGCACAGATGGTTTTAGAAGTCAAAGTCGTAATATATGGTTTGGACAGTTAATGCGCAATTCTGCATTTAAAAACGCAGTAATCAAAAAATATCAAGATAAAATTGATGTAATTAGAAACCTATATAGTAATAATGCTTTAGGTACTAGCCAGATAAAACAAAACTACGACTATATGAAAACTTCTGTAGAAAAGAACTATAGTCGAAGATATAGTTCCGGCTCGTATGGGAGTGATGGATCTTTCCATGGAACAGAAAGTGACGGTGCAGGATGGGACGTAAATGTTTGGGATGCTGGAGATTCTTATTACAGTTACGGAAATTATCATTATAGTTACAACCCTTCAGGCAAGAACTATGATGACCATATTGATTATTTGAAAAATTGGCTAAATGACAGAAACGAATGGCTATATGAGCAATGGGGGAATGTCGATGTAACAAGTAGTAGCAGCCCATTATTTGCCGCATCCGCAGCTAGTATTACAACAAAATCGAGTGTATCATTAGCTAAGCCTTCTGTTAAAAAAATAAAAGCTACTAGTAAATCATTAAAAATAACATGGAAAAGAAAATCCGGAGTAACTGGATATGAAATTCAGTATTCAACTAATAAAAAATTCAAGAAGGCCAAGATTATAAAGATTAAAAAATCTAAGGCTAAATCGAAGATTATAAAGAAATTAAAACGTAAAAAGAAATATTACATTAGAATAAGAACTTTCAAGATTATAAAGGGAAAGATTTACAGATCGAAATGGTCGAAGAAAAAAGTCAAAAAGACTAAATAGTGTTTAATAAAAAATGCCTATAGGTGGACAAAGCATATAGGCATA
>CAMVRH010000068.1 GCA_947169835.1 uncultured Lachnospira sp.
TTTCCACTGAGAAGATCGCTGACCATTTTGGAATCTTGGAGTCAGACGTCTATCGAGCTTTAACGTATTGGAATGATGAGGAAGTTCTTTCTCTATCGTTCAACGATGAGGGCAAGATAGAAGGTGTGCTTTTAAATAATTACATCCAAACTAAAGCTGCATCCAGCCGCATTTTGCACCAGGATGAAAGCGTGGATGTAAACTTGTTGGCAAAAGCTTCGGGCGAAAGTGTTGCTGTGCCTGCCACTTCCTCTAAGGAATATATTATTCCTGTGAAGAAAAAGCGTTCGGCGTCAGAGATTACGAAGTTCGCAGAGGACGGCACAGTTAAGGAACTTTGCTTTTTAGCAGAGCAATACCTAAGCATCACTTTGAGCCCGGCTGCCACCAACTCTATCATTTATATGGTAGAGGATTTGAAGCTTGATTCTGATCTCATCGAACATCTACTAGAGTCAGGAGAAACTTCTCTATCTCAGATTGAGAAGAAAGCTGTTGCTTATGCTAAAGCTGGTATCACTACTTTAGAGGATGCTAAACAGGATGAAATGTTCAGGGACAAAATCTCAAAGGCTATTTATAAGGTCTTTGGCGAGGAGTCTCCTGCACCTGTTAAGAGGGAAATTGATTTCATTTCCAAATGGCATAATGAATTCAAGTTTTCTGATGAGATCATAATCGAGGCTTGTCATCGCACGATGGCTCACACTCACAAGGGAAGCTTTGAGTACACAGATAGTATCCTTACTAACTGGTATAACCAAGGCGCTTTGTCGATGGAGGCTATTGAAAAGTTAGATGATGAGCATTCTAAGAAGCAGTCTTCGAAGTTTGCAAAGACTTCGAAGAAGGCTTCGAAGAAGAAAAAGATTGAGAGCCACACTTATGACTTTAAGGAGTTGGAAAAGAAATTGGCGCAGTCTAATAAGAAAAAAGACTAAATAAATAAAGGTAGTTACAATCTCTAACTAACACGGTTGGACATTGTCAAAAATAAAATGGCACTAAGTAATTCACAGTTGGCTTTTATAGATCAAATCTATGCAAACCGACGTTTAGATAATCAAATAGTTATGAACGAGCGACTCGCGGAAGTTGAGGAAGCGATCCCAGAGATTGCAAAAATCAACTCTGACATTGCTACTCTTGCTAGCGATGCCATGAGAAGTTCTTTATCTGGCAATTCTGTAGATGTTGAATCTATCAAGAAGGAAATCCAGAGTTTGGGTGAAAAGAAAAGGGCCCTACTATTGTCTGGCGGCTTTGCTGCGGACTACTTGGATGAAATCTATACTTGTGAGAAATGCCACGATACAGGTTTTGTCGATGGCAAATCCTGCGAATGCAGAGACAAGGAGATTATTAAGTATCTCTACTCTCGCTCAGAATTGAAAAACATTTTGGAGCGTGAAAATTTTTCTACATTCAACTATGACTTATTCTCGCAGTCGCTCGTGGATGAAAATCTTGGCGTTGATGCTCGCACTAACATGAAAAATGTTGCCGAGTATTGCCAATATTTTATAAATCATTTTGACACAGAGTTTGACAATTTGTTGTTTTACGGCAAGGCAGGAACAGGAAAGACTTTCCTAATTAACTGTATTGCAAAGGAATTGATGGATACATTCCACTCGGTTCTTTATCTTTCAGCTTCCCAATTTTTTAATTTAACAGCTGACAATGTGTTAAACAAAGACTCAAGCTCTGTGTACAAAAATGTAGATCTAGATGATTTGAAAAATTGCGATCTACTAATCATTGATGACTTGGGAACAGAGTTCACCACTGCTTTTTCAGAGACTTATCTGTTCGAAGTCTTAAACGAACGTCTTATACACCAAAAGTCTACTATCATATCTACTAATCTCACTTTAGAAGAGATGCAGAAAAGATATGATGATAGAGTTTTCTCCCGCGCTATGGGATACTACTCTACTTTCAAGATTTTTGGTGATGATATAAGAAAACTTAAAAAGTTTTCTGGTGGGGAGGACTAGTCCTTTTGGATTAGGACTCCTCACGGGGAAACGAAATAAGAATTTCACTTAATTGGAGGATATTTTATGGCTAACAGAAAGCACGTAGAATCAATTCCTGTCGGACCACTGGCTATTGTGGCCTTGTCTGGCAGTAAGGCATTAGGCAACACGGTAGATGCCTATATTGCCGATTGGAGAAAAACTCGTATTGAAACGAACGACTCACCAATCACTTTCAAGGGTTACAAAAAGGATTCATATCTTTTGAATTTCTCTAATCCAAGATTTGGTACAGGCGAGTCAAAGTGTACCCTTGAGGACACTGTTCGTGGTACTGACCTTTACATCATTGACGATGTAACAAACTACAGTGTTGAATACACAGTTTGCGGTCACACAAACCACAAATCACCTGATGATCATTTTAATGACATCAAAAGAGTGATTGCAGCATGTGCAGGTAAACCAAATCGTATAACTGTCATTATGCCTTTCTTATATGAAAGCAGACAGCATAGACGTTTGGCTCGTGAATCAATGGACTGTGCAGTTATGCTTCAGGAACTTGTAGCTATGGGAGTTGATAATATTTTGACTTTTGACGCTCACGATCCTAGAGTAAACAATGCTATTCCACTATCAGGTTTCGAGTCTATCATGCCTACATATCAGTTCATCAAATATCTACTACGCAACGTAGATGATATTACAATCGATGCTGATCATCTAATGGTTATCTCTCCTGACGAGGGAGCTATGGGCAGAGTGGTATACTACGCAAACGTGCTAGGAATCAATATGGGAATGTTCTACAAACGTCGTGATTACACACAAGTAATCGATGGAAGAAATCCTATCGTAGCCCATGAATATTTGGGCGAGTCCGTAGAGGGAAAAGATGTGCTTATCGTTGATGATATGATTTCATCAGGCGAGAGTATGTTGGATGTAGCTAGACAGCTTAAAAAGCGTAAAGCTAAGAGAGTGTTCGTGGCAGCTACCTTTGGTATCTTCACAAACGGTCTAGAGTCATTCGACAAAGCATTCGAAGAAGGTACAATCTACCGTGTCATGACTACAAACTGCATTTACCAGACACCAGAGCTTCTCGGCCGTGAATGGTATATTGATGTAGACGTAGCCAAATTTACTGCTACCTTCATTGATAGATTGAATCACGATTCTTCTATTAGCGATCTATTGAATCCAGTTGAGAGAATTAATATGCGTGTGGAAGAGTACAACGCTAAGAAATAGCGTTTGTAAACAGAAACACACAATAAAAGACAGGCCCCTCGGGGCCTGTTCTTTTTAAATTAGCTTAATATATTGTCTTCCGAATCTGAAAACGTAGCGATTGATGATGGTTTTACTCTATTCTTTTTGTCTAATTTAATTTCCCACAATACATAAAATCTTTCTGTGATTTTATCTTCCTCATCGTAGCACTTAAATGTTTTGTATGCCAAAGACAATTTATGTTTTTTCTTATCTATATCATAGGTGTGCAGTTTGGCATATGTTTTTCCAGCTAGTTTACGTATGAACTTGGAGTACTTTGTCTTTTTCTTTATATTTACAATCTTCTTTATTGGACACTTAAAGTAATCCAAACTAGATTCATAAGTACTTTTATCTGATTCATCATCAAAATCGCAATCATATACACAAGTAAACTTTCCAGATTTATATTTATATTTGAATGGATAATACTTTGTTTTCTTACTAATCAATTTTGATTTTGGAAAACACTTATTAATATCTTTCTTGTTTTTAAAAGTATATCCCAAATACTTAAAATACTTAGTTTTAATCTTATATCGCTTAACCGTCTTCGCTTCAACATTTGTTAAACAAAGAGACGAGCATACAAGAGAAAACAATATAACAAACGCTATAACTCGTTTCATAATCTTTCTCCTTTAACTGATTAGTATTATATCATACAAACTGTAAGAAAGTGATGGCAGATAAACTTGGGGGGATTGTTATTTGATTACTTAGTGTTAGGCACACAGAAGAAAGAAGAATATTTGCTGACTTTCGAATAGAAGATGTGATTCGATTAATCAGTATGAGAAATATTTCAGGGGCAAATTTTGCTCACCAAAGCAAAATTTGGGCGAACTAAAAGGAGTTTTCATCAAGAAAACTCCTTTTATTGAGCTCGTACCCTAGAAATATTTCGAATAGTGATTACTATCGAATATCTTCTATGAGTTTAAGCAAATATCTTTTTTCTTCTGCGTGCTTAATTATAAAGTAATCAACTTATAACCCAATCCAAGTTTATCAGCCATTACCTTCTCACGTGTGTGACATGAGAACATAATTACTTGGTTCATCTCACTAGACATAAAGCGCATTGTATTACCCATACGTTTGTTATCATACATCGCAAATGCATCATCCAGTAAGATAGGCATTTCATTATCCTCAAAGATAATATCTGCTGCTCCAAGTCTCAAACTCATATAAATCTGCTCAATAGTACCCTTACTTAGTCTATTTGCAGCCACAAGTGAATGCTTGCCATTTACCGTGATATTTAGCTTCTCGTCGATGTTTAGATTATCGTACTTGCCGTTTGTAATCTTGCCCATATAGAATGATGCGCGTTCATTCAAACGTTTGCCGAAGCTGTTTCTGATCTCGTCAGCAATCTCTTCTATTTCTTCTTTAGCTCTCTCGATTGCTTCCATTTCACGTTTTGCATCCATTATATTAGCCTGAGTTTCTTTTAGTTCAGCAATCTGATTTTGAGTAACTATGTCTCTTTCTTGACTCTGCTCTAGCTGCCACTGTGCTCTGTTGATTTGCTCTTTTAATTCCATAGCCTTCTCTCGAACTTCTTTAAGTTCATCAGAGAAATCTTCTGTTCCTTCTTCATTATCATTTTCAGCCTTTAGCATAATCTGAGTCTTTTCAAGAGCTTCCTTCTTGTTGGCTAGTTGTCTTTCTATATAGATTTCTTCGTGTTTTGCTGTCTCTTGTTCCTCGATCACCTGTCTTACTTCTTTCAGTTTCTCAAGGTTCTTTGCTTTTTTCTTCTTGTTATAGAAATACTTAATAATAGCCGCAACTAAGAATATGATGGCTCCGCCAAAGCACGCTGCAGGTAGTTGCCAGTGTGCTCTAATCAGATTCCAATCTAGGTTTCCAACTATTAGTCCCACACCTGCTCCTAAACTTGCTAGGAACAAAATCATAAATAGGAATGGGAAGTTGCTCTTTCTAGTTGCTTTTTCTACAAGTCCGTCTAGCACCTCTCTGCTAGATACTTTGTACTCTTGTAGTTTTGCCTCTATCTCTGCCTTGTGTTCTTTCACCTTTTCAAGTGAAGTAGAATATTTTTCAACATCCGCAGTAAACACTAAAGCGTCCTGATATAATTTGTCTTTTCTCTCATTTTGTTTTGCGATGCGCTCTAGTCTCTTCTC
>CAMVRH010000069.1 GCA_947169835.1 uncultured Lachnospira sp.
GGTTTATTTGAACTACCTGTTCCCTAATCTTGGAACTCAAAAAAAGATGCACCGTATCCTGTTGCTCTCTGTGTACATGTAATTCTTACATAACGAGCCTCTGTTACACTTAGCTCATCTTTATTAATAGTCTGCTTCAAAGCATCCGCTGGATTGTCTTCTATACCATTATCGCCCTGAGCATCAACTTGTGCATCCAAATCTAGAACTCCACGTCCAAGTTCTTCGTTATTGTCTGGGTTGAAAGCAACCACTATCATGTAGTGCTCACCCTGGCTCATTCTAATATCGCCCTGTGTACCGCCGTGGTTTGTAAAACGATAGTTATCTCCACCAGCGTATGCGATATGATCATTATCTTCGCCATCTATATAAACTTTGTAGTGAGCATCTTCTACCTTTGTCCAGTTAACTGAGAATCTGTAATCGCCATCAGCTCTTGTGCCTGTATACTTATAGCTAACTGCCATAGTCTTATGCTGAGCTTCACCTTTCTTCTTTTCATAAGCAGTTGTCCACTCAATCTCATCATCAGATGTCTCAATCTTATAATACTTAGCATATGCTGCTTCCCAGTGCATATAGATGTGATCAATGTTGGCCTTTTTACCTAAGTCAACATAGAGCCACTCATTACTATCATCCTGGGCCGCTTGCCATCTTGTGTTTTCTTTTCCATCTACAGCCTTGTCTTCTGTATCTCCGCCATTAGCAGAGCTAGCGTATACCGCTCTACCTTCAGACAAGTTGTATGGTTCGTCATCGGCTTGAACACTTTCAAGCGCAGGAATAAGGGTAACAACCATTGCTGTTACCATCATTACCGAAACAATTCGTCTAAATAGTTTCTTCATATTTTTCCTCCATTTATAAAAATCCGCACAGTTTATCAATATTATAATAGCACATATGTGTGATATAAAAATTCCCCTAATATAAATAAGGGGGCCATATTTTAGCAAAATAAAAAGCCCCGGGAAAATCCCGGGGCAAAATCTTTTTACTTCTTAATTTTTATCTTCTTTACTTTTGAATATGGACCGAATACTTTCAAGTGTCCATTTATATTATATGCCCTCACTTTTATGTAGTATTTCTTTTTCTTCTTTAGTTTTTTGATTTTGTAAGTAGTTTTAGTTGTGTATTTAGATTTAGTCTTGCTCTTCTGCTTTGTGAAGTTTTTAGATGTAGACCAAGTTACTTGGTAACCTTTGGCGTTGCTTGCCTTTTTAAATGTAACCTTCACTGTCTTTTTCTTTATGTTCTTTACCTTCTTTAGTTTTACTTTGGAAGGTGTTGGAACTTTTGGTTCAGGAATAGGTATAGCACCTGGAGTTAAGATGTTTGATCTAATCTTGTTTAAGTCAGACTGTTTTAGATTCAAGCGTTCTCTCATAAACTCCATTGTATTTTCTTGCAAACTTCCTTTGTCATATGTCTTTAGCCAATTGATTACTTTCCACATTTTTTCTGCGTAGTGCGCTGCATCTTTCACATCACCATTAACTACTGAGAAGAAAGTAAATTCATAATCACGCATAATATCCTGCTCACTCATTCCAGCCAAAGCACCAATAAGTGTACAGAGCGTTCCAGTTCTGTCTCTACCTATAGCGCAATGAACATAGATTGGGAAGTTGTTTGGATTTGCAAATGTTAGTATCTCTTTTCTAAGAGCTGGATACCAATAATCGTAATCTAGTGCATTTATATACTGACCTGAAGAAACTGAAACTAGGTTTATGTTTTTACCTAGAGGTGAAACTTTTGACTTACCACGCAAATCTAGGTCTGTCTTTATGCCGTAAGTCTCAACCATTTTTCTTTTGCCCTCTGAAGATATCTCATCTACATTGGCACCCCTGTATATGATTCCTTGTTTTACTCTATACTTTTTATCGACCGTTTGGCGTCCGCCAAAGTCCCTAGTATTTGTAACTGAATCAACACTGATTGTTCTTGGAATATCAGCTGTAGTTATTTTTATAACATCTGACATGTACATAGTATTATCCACCTCTGTACTTACTTGGTAGTAATAGTCAGTGGCTGAGAATAGATCTTCTATAGTAACCTTTGTCTCAAATGTTATGAACTCCTTAGGGTCTGTCATTGTTTCATTTTCACTTAACTTTACTTTATATGAAGTGGCACCGTTCACTTTTTCCCACTCTATTACTAATGGTGCAGGTGCGTACTTATCTACGCCCTTTACATAGTATTTGTTTATAGCACCTTTAGAATAGTGCGTGGCAAAGTCTAGTGGATCTCCTTCTAAGAGATTCACTGTCGCTCCCTGCTCTGGTGTAGGATTTATGTCGGCTGCACTTATGTCTTTTTGAACAAAGCTAACGCCCACTCCTAAACCTACTGCTAGTGCAAATACTAATATTAGGCTTAATACTTTTTTCATAACTATTCCTTTCTTTGTCCGTTCCATCAACTGTTTATAGTATAACATATTGCAATAAAAAAGCACCTCTAGGTGCTTTTGTTATTATAAGGATTCTTTGGCAGGCGTGGCAGTTCTCCTGCATCTCTTTTTACCCAAAGGGTGCGTGGTAGCCACGAAATTGACCACCTCAAAGAATCCTTTTTTAACTACAATAATCTTTCATTTCCTTCGCAAGGAATTCTTCCAATTGGCTTTTATCTGGTAGTTGAACCATATACTTAGAAATAAATATGTTTTCATCCATACCATTCAACACATATTGAACCATTTTGGGTCCTTTCTCAGTACACATTAGTATCCCAATAGGTGGGTTGTCTCCTTCTGTCATTTCACAATCTTTGTAGTACGAAACGTATGAATTTATTTGACCAATATGCTCGGGTTTAAACTTATCTGTTTTCAACTCGATTATTACATTACAATGTAATATACGGTTGTATAATACTAAATCTATAAAATAGTAATCATCATCTATCACTATTCTCTTCTGTCTTGCTTCAAAGCAAAACCCATTTCCCATTTCTAATAAAAAATCTTGCAAATGATCCATAAGGGCCTGTTCTAAATCTGATTCGTTTAATTTTTGATTAGCATCAATATTCAAAAAATCAAACATATACAATTCCTTTTCATCAAACTCTTGAACTTCTGAATTATTTACAGTTTCTTCTAATAACTTTTTAGGGTTTTTACTTACACCTGCTCTAAAGAACAGTTTGCTAGATATTTGTCTATCAAGTTCCCTTACACTCCAACCACACTTGATGCATTCAAGCTCGTAGAAGTATCTTTCCATTGGATCATCAATGGACATTATTTTTCTAATATGTGTAAACGACAATTGAGTAATTAAGATTTCTGGGTCCAATTGGAATTTGTTACTCACTGAGTAACAAATCTCGTCTTTGTTTAATGTGACATCTATTTCATCAAAATGAGGCAATAGTTTGTCAAAATTTGGAATACTTTTCAATTTGGTCGTCACTGACGACCAAATCTGAGGATATTTTTGATAAAACATTCTGCATAGATTTAACCCTAATCTATTAAGACCTTTAATCTGAAGCCTATTTGCTAATTCTTCCAATAAATTTTCACCATACTCCGCTCTATCCTCTCCTTTCTGCTCGTAATTAACAATATAACAACCAATAACCCAATTCCTGATAGTCAACATCTGGTTGACAGCGCTTTTAGCTTGTGTTTTTGTGAACTCATCCAAACTCTTAACACTCTGAATTAATCCTTTAAAACTATTCTTTTCTTGCACTTATATATCCTCCGTTCAGTTTGATTAAGAATAGTCTATCACTTTTTTGTTAAATGTCAACATATACTTTATGTGATAAATGTCACATAAATATAAAATCTATTCGTTAAACCACGCGTCAAATATCTGACATTTTCCAACACCCAACACCAAAAAAGGCACCCAGTTGGGCACCTTTATCCACTATTTTCTTTTCCCCACCTTAAACTCTTGTGTGTAAGCAAAATTGCCAATTTCATACTGATCAAATATGGCCATTACTTTTCCATTCTTTTTAATATAAAAATCTATCTTCTTTACTTTCATTTTCTTCACTCTTTTTAGCGCATACTTTTTCTGCGTTCCAAAATCTTTTTGTTTCTTTATTACTTTTATCAATGTTTTCTTTGTAGCTTTTTTAGATTTCCGACAAGCTTGGTGAAGATATATTCTTTTACCTGTTTTTAATGAGTAATTCAAACCATACTCATCTGTAATTCCAACTCTACCCAGCCATCCACCTGACACTACTTTTATACTTATTATTCCTTTTTTGTTATATTTCACATATGAACTAGCCGTCCAATAACACTCGTCGTCATAGTTTATTTCTTTTGAATAGTCCTTGATGTATTCAACATAGGAAGATTTTAAAAACTTATTACAATCTTTTCTAAGCGCTTTATTTATTTTTTGTATAGCAAGAGTATCACCTTTTAATTGAATCAACTCATAATATTCTTCTACTTTCACTTTCCCAAACGTAGTACTTTTGTCTATAGTTTGCTTTGTATACTTCGCCCTCGACAAAGCACTTACATCACGCACTAAGCACACGCTCTCTATAGCAAGCGTTATACATAGGAGTATGCTTATTTTTCTTATTATCTGTTTTTTCATTTTTCCATCATTTCCTTCTTAGCAAAGCATTAAACCAAATCACATCTCTATCCCTTCTAGTATCCTCACTCTGCCACACTTTAACCTTCTCCATACCAGAAATCTCCCCCAACACTTCCTCAAACCTTTCCTCATTCATATCCAGGAAATGTCTCTCCAGCATTTCACCCTCGAAGTCGCCATACTTAAATGACATATACACTATTCCACCTGGCACTAGCGCATCTCTTATCTTCTCTATCACGCCACCCAAGGTTTCCCTCTCGCAGTGTAATAGCGAAGCACACGCCCACACGCCATCGAATTCATTTTTCCACTGTATATCATTAAAGTCTAAACACTCTACTTCTATACCCAGTTTCTCTTTTGCCATTTTACACATAGCTGGGGAACCATCTATAGCTGTTACATTATAGCCTTTGTCTATAAATGCTTTTGTATCTCTTCCTGATCCGCAGCCTAAGTCTAGGATTTTTGCGCCCTTGGGGATTAGGGATAGGAAGTCAGTATAAAGGTACTCCACTTCTGCGTTCACTGTGGAGCTGAAGAATTCTTCTGTGTTGTTTTCGTAATAGGCTTTTGTTTTAGTATTCATCATCTTCATCCTCGTCTAAGTCTTCGTCATCGTATTCGTCTTCGTCAAAGGACTCGGACATGAAGCCTATTTCTGCGGCTTTTTCGATATCGTCAATTTCGCCGTCGTTGTCTAGGTCAAACATATCGCCAAATAGATCATCTGACATAGGAATACCTCCTTACATATACTTATCTACATTTATATGTAGTTC
>CAMVRH010000070.1 GCA_947169835.1 uncultured Lachnospira sp.
AGAAGAGTTTTATAATGATGATAACTGCAGAGTAAATGCTGTTTCAAACTTCGTTGAAACTAAGCCTTATGGACCAGTAGAGCAGGACAACTTCTTAAACGGCTGTGTAGAGATTGAAACTTTGTATTCTGCTAGAGAATTACTAGATAGAATTCATGAGATAGAAAATGATAACGATCGCACAAGAGAAGTTCACTGGGGACCAAGAACACTTGATATAGATATCGTGTTCTTTGGCGAGGAAGTGATAGATGAGCCTGATCTTAAGGTTCCGCATATCGAGATGCATAAGCGTGCGTTTGTGCTAGAACCTTTGAATCAGATAGCGCCAAATGCTGTTCATCCTTTATTTGGAAAGTCGGTTGGTCAGCTAAGAGACGAGTGCGATGACGATACAGTAAGTAAATGCGCGGGTTGCGGTGGATGCCCTGCAAATAAATAATAGTTGGTAGAAATTATGGATGATTTATTAAAGTATAGAAATAGAATAGATGAGATTGATGATGAGATAGTTAAACTCTTTTTAGAACGCATCGATATTTCAAAAGATGTGGCTGACTATAAGATCAAAAATGGAAAGCCAGTTCTAGATAGAGAAAGAGAACTATCGAAGTTAGAGACTCTAAAGAGCAAAGCCCCTGAGAAGTTTGAGGCTTTAGGTATTGCTGAGTTGTTTGAGCAGATCATGGCAATGTCTAGAAAGTATCAATACATTAAGATGGGCGAAGTTGGAAAGCTAGATGACTTTGGATTTGAGATAGTGGATGAGATTCCAAAGACAAATGTTAAAGTGGCATACCAAGGAATTCCAGGTGCTTATTCTCAACAAGCGGCTAGCGAGTACTTTGGCGATGGCGCAGAGTATGTGCACGTTACTACATTTAGAGAGGCTGTTGAGACAGTAAAAAACGGAGAGGCAGATTATGCGGTTCTTCCTTTTGAAAATTCATCAGCTGGTATAGTGGCAGACGTTTATGATTTGCTAGTGGAATACGACACTTACATTATGGATACTTTTGATATAAAGATTAAGCATTGCTTGTGCGGTATTAAGGGTTCAACCATCGATGATATAAAAGAGATTTACTCACATCCTCAGGCATTTATGCAGAGCAATGAGTTTATAGAAGAGCACGGCTTTAGCAAGATTAATCTTGCAAACACAGCCATCAGTGCTAGATATATTTCGGAGCAGACTGATAAATCAAGAGGTTGTATTTGTAGCGAGAATGCTGCAGAGATTTATGGCCTAGAGATTCTAGAAAAGAATATTAACTTTACGGCAAAGAACACCACAAAGTTTATTATTATCAGCAATAAGAAAGTGGCTAGAAAAGATGCCGGGCTTATCTGTATTAGTTTTGAGATGCCTCACGAGAGTGGAACACTTTACCAGATGCTATCTCATATCATTTATAACAATTTGAATATGACAAGCATCCAGTCGCGTCCTATCCCGGACAAAAAGTGGGAGTATAGGTTCTATGTAGAGTTTGAGGGTAAAATAACTGATAAGGATGTTATGAACGCACTTAGCGGAATAGTAGGAGAAGCGCTAAATGCAAAGATATTAGGAAACTACTAAAAAAGAGGATTCATTTGAATCCTCTTTTATTATTCTATATCATCTAAAGTATCTTTATCTCTTAATGGCCCTTTGACTTTCAAGTATTTGACTATGTCGTCAAAGACCTCTTTATTTCTAGGCTCTTGGAATATCTCATGTCTCATATCTTCATAAAGTCTGTAGACAACATTTCTAAATCTTCTATGTCTTATGAAATTAACAGACTTTTTAAATGCTGTATCATTTACTCTACATGGATCTTCAGCGCCCGAGGCAAACATTATAGGAAGCTCTAGTTCTTTAAATCTCCAACCTTGCTTGCTATAAACTGAACTCATTAGATTAAATAAAGTAAGATATCCATTTATTGTGAAGTAGAAACCACATCTTGGATCTGCATTATATTCATCCACCACATCTCTATCTGAGCAAAGCCATGCGTTTAAGATTCCTTCTTTCTTAAAGGCTCTCTCAAACGGTCCGAAAACCAACTTTGTAATAAGTGGACTTCTATATTTCTCGCCCTTAAAGAACTTAATAACTTTGGCTAAGAACTTGCCAGCGCCCACTCCAGGCTTCATAGCTGGAAGGCCAGATAGCACAAGAGCATCTATATTCCTAGAACGCTTCTTTATAAACGACAAAGCGATTAGTGAACCCATGCTGTGTCCAAGCAAAATCAAAGGTAACTTTGGAAATTCACGTCTTAAATACATAGTGAAGTTTTCCACATCATCAGTTAGCCCTTTATATCCGTCCTCGCCAAAGAAACCGTAGTCATCTTCAGTCAAGACGTTTTCACCGTGGCCTCTAAGGTCTGTGATAGCACAGATAAAACCGCGCTTACTAAACTCTTTCATAGTGTCTTCGTAGCGCCCTTTGTGCTCGCACATTCCGTGGATTATCTCTATAACACCAATAGGCTCTGTGCCTTCTGGTGGGTATGTAATCATACTACCTTTCATAATAATCTCCTTATTTTCAATAGAAATTATATCAGTTTTAAGAAGAATAGGCAAAAGAATTGCGTGAGTAAATAAAAATTAGTGAAAAAGTGTGTTTTTTTAGGTCCAAAAGTATTATAATCTTTGTTGAGACTAGGGAGAAGAACATTGGCGGGTTTTAATAAAAAAATCAATTCATTTCAGATTATTTTGATGGGATTTATAGCAGTAGTGCTAGTAGGATCCCTGTTATTAATGTTGCCAATTTCTTCTAGAACAGGCCAGGTAACACACTTTAAGGATGCTTCCTTTACAGCGGTCTCCGCAGTTTGTGTTACAGGACTGGTAGTAAAAGATACTGCCACATATTGGTCTGAATTCGGACAAGCTATCATTCTTATACTAATTCAGATAGGTGGATTAGGAGTAGTCAGTGTTGCAGCTATTTTTGCGATGCTAACTGGAAAGAATATTAACCTTAAAACTAGAAGTTTGATGCAAGATGCGATATCCGCGCCAAAGGTTGGCGGAATAGTAAGAATTACCAAATTTATCGTAATACTTACTATTTGTTTAGAGACAGTAGGTGCACTTGTAATGATGCCAACGTTCTGTAAGGACTTTGGAGCGAGAGGTGTTTGGATGTCTTTCTTCCATTCGATTTCTGCTTTTTGTAATGCAGGCTTTGACATTATGGGTAGCGAGAAAGCTCAGTTCGTTTCTCTTACACAGTATGCGGCAAACCCAGTTATAAATATCACGGTAATGGTTCTTATTGTGGTAGGTGGTATCGGATTCTTGGTACTACACGATATTAAAGATAATAAATTACATTTCAGTAAATATTCATTGCACACAAAGATAGTGTTAGTTACTACAGCCATTCTAATACTAGTTCCAGCCATTATACTATTCCTTAGACAGTATAATGATTTGCCAATGACAAAGAGAGTTTTGGCATCGTTTTTCCAATCAATCACACCTAGAACGGCTGGTTTTAACACTATGGATATGACAAAACTTACTGACGGAAGTAAAGTTACTACAACTATGCTAATGTTGGTTGGTGGATCTCCAGGATCTACAGCGGGTGGTATGAAAACTGTCACTATCGCTATTTTGTTAGTTAATACATATTGCGTAATACAAAGACGTGGTGAGGCAGAAATTTTTAAGAGAAGAATAGAGGGTTATGCTTTAAGAACTGCATCAGCTTTATTTTTCTATTATATAGGTATGTTTGCTGTATGTAGTGCTATTATAAGTGCAATAGAAAAACTCCCAATAACACAGTGTATGTTTGAGACAGCATCTGCGTTGGGAACTGTAGGATTAACTTTGGGTATTACACCAAGTTTAAGTGTGGCATCTCGCGCAATACTAATGATGTTGATGTTCTTAGGAAGAGTGGGAGGATTAACCATAATCTTTGCCGCCATATCAAAATCAGGTGTTAATTCAAAGTTGCCTAAAGAAGATGTAATTGTAGGATAAGGAGAAGAAATGAAAACATTTTTATTATTAGGTTTGGGCCGACTTGGTTCAAAGTTAGCGAAGGAATTAAGTGAAACAGGACATGAGGTAATGGTTGTTGACAGAAACGAAGAAAGAGTCAACAAAGTTATGCCATATGTTACTAGTGCACAGATTGGAAATGCCATAGATCCAGACTTTTTGGAGGGCTTGGGTATAAAGAATTTTGATGCCTGCTTTGTTACAATGCATACAGATTTTCAAAACTCTTTAGAGGCTACATATCAGCTAAAAGAACTAGGTGCAAAGATAGTAGTATCTAGAGCAGAGAGTGATACCCATGAGAAGTTCTTGCTAAAGAATGGTGCAGATAGAGTTATTTACCCTGAAAAGCAAGTGGCTAAGTGGACTGCTGTCAGATATATATCAGAAAATATTGGTAACTTTATGGAATTAGACGATGAGCATTCTATTCTAGAAGTAGAAATAAGAGATGAGTGGATTGGTAAGAGAATGGATGAAATCCATATCCGTAAAAAATACGATATCAATGTTTTGGCAGTCAAGAAAGGTGACCAAATGAATATGAAAATTGGCCCTGATACAGTATTTGAAGAGGGCGATTTGCTAGTAGTTCTTGGCTCAATCAAAAAAATCAAAAAATGTTTTAAATACTAATAAAAAGTTCTTTATAATGTTATAATAATAAGTGGCGTTTTATGTAGTGTATAACGAAAGGAACGACTATGAGTAAATTTGAAGTGTCAAAGGGAAACCCGTTAACACTTGGTGCTACAGTGTGCTGTGGCGCTGTTAATTTTGCGTTTGCGCCAGACGGCGGCAAAGAAGTAGAACTATTGCTTTACAAGAAAGGTGGCAATAGAGTTTCAAAGCGCATTCCTTTTGAAGAGAAAATGGGAAATGTCTTTTGCATGAATGTCAAAGGCATTGATATAAATGAATATGATTATAACTTTAGCGTAGATGGCAAGGTAGTAACTGACCCTTACGCAAAGGCTACTGTTGGCAAGAAAGAGTGGGGCGCTGCTCCAAAGCTTGTTAAAGGTGCCTTTGTAGCAGACGATTTCGACTGGAAGGGTGATAAGAAACTAAACATTCCATTTGACGAGACTATTATGTATCGCATGCATGTTCGTGGTTTTACCAAGTCAAAGACTTCAAAAGTTAAGAACAAAGGTACATACCTTGGAATTATTGAAAAGATTCCACACTTGAAAGATCTTGGAATCAACTTGGTTGAACTTATGCCTGCGTATGATTTCAACGAGAAAGAAGTAAAAGAATCTACATCTATGGTTACAAGCAAATCCATTACTAACCCAACGCTTAA
>CAMVRH010000071.1 GCA_947169835.1 uncultured Lachnospira sp.
TATGGGATTTGATACAAAGAAGATGAAGTATGGTCACCGCGGTGGTAACCATCCAGTAATCGATTTAGATAGCAAGCATGTTTACATCTCATCACAGAACCATGGATATATGGTTGATGATGCGTCAGTAGACGAGAAGATTGCTAAGGTAGCATTTGTAAATGTAAATGATAAGACTGTAGAAGGTCTTCGTTATAAAGACAAAAACATATTTACAGTACAGTTCCACCCTGAAGCATGCCCTGGTCCACAGGATTCAGAGTGTCTTTTTGGTGAGTTTATAAATATGATGGAGGTAAAGAAGAATGGCTAGAGATGAAAGCATTAAAAAAGTATTAGTCATAGGTTCAGGCCCCATCGTTATAGGTCAGGCTGCAGAGTTTGACTACGCTGGTACACAGGCGTGTCGTTCGCTAAAGGAAGAGGGATTAGAAGTTGTTCTTCTAAACTCAAACCCAGCCACTATTATGACTGATAAGGATATTGCTGATGAGGTTTATATTGAGCCTCTAACAGTTCCAATCCTTAAACAAATTATAGAGAAAGAAAAACCAGACAGCATTCTTCCAACACTTGGAGGACAGGCTGGACTTAACCTTGCTATGGAAATAGCAGAGACAGGTTTCTTAGAAGAGCACAACTGTCGTTTGATTGGTACAACTAGTCAAACAATCAAGAAGGCTGAAGATCGTCTTGAGTTTAAAGAGACTATGGAAAAGATCAACGAGCCTTGTGCGCCATCTTTGGTAGTTGAGAGTATCCAGGAAGGTATTGATTTTGTAAACCAAATTGGATACCCGGTAGTTCTTCGTCCTGCATACACACTTGGTGGTAGTGGTGGCGGAATTGCTCACAACCAGATGGAACTAGAAGAGATTCTAGAAAATGGTCTAAGACTTTCTCGTGTGGGTCAAGTCCTAGTTGAGAAATGTATTGCCGGCTGGAAAGAGATCGAGTATGAGGTAATGCGTGACTCTGCTGGAAACTGTATCACAGTTTGTAACATGGAAAATATTGACCCTGTTGGAGTTCATACTGGCGATAGTATAGTTGTGGCTCCTTCACAGACATTGGGCGACAAAGAGCACCAGATGCTTCGTACATCAGCTCTTAATATCATAAATGAACTTGGAATTACTGGTGGATGTAACGTGCAGTATGCTTTGCATCCAGAAACTTTTGAGTACTGCGTAATCGAGGTTAACCCTCGTGTAAGTAGATCTTCGGCGCTCGCGTCAAAGGCTACAGGTTATCCTATTGCAAAGGTGGCAGCGAAGATTGCTATCGGATACACATTGGATGAGATTAAGAATGCAATCACTCAGAATACTTTTGCCAGCTTTGAGCCTACACTTGATTACTGTGTAGTTAAACTTCCAAGACTTCCATTTGATAAGTTTATTACAGCTAGTAGAAAACTAACTACTCAGATGAAGGCTACTGGAGAGGTTATGAGTATTTGTAACAACTTTGAAGGTGCCTTGACGAAGGGTATTAGATCACTAGAGCAGCACGTTGAATGCTTGAGAGATTATGATTTCTCAGATCTAACTGACGATGAACTAGAAAAGATGCTACACAAGGTTGATGATAGACGAATCTGGATAGTAGCTGAAGCACTTAGACGTGGTGTTTCATACGAACACATTCATGAAATCACAATGATTGATGAATGGTTCATTGATAAGATTGCAATCATTACTGAAATGGAAAAAGCTCTTGAGACAGAAGAGTTAACTGTTGACTTGCTACGTGAGGCTAAGAGAATTGAATTTCCTGATACAGTTATTGCAAGACTTACTGGAAAAACAGAAGAAGAAATCAAACAGATGCGCTACGACAATAACATAGTAGCTGCATACAAGATGGTTGATACATGTGCGGCTGAGTTTGAGGCTGCCACACCTTATTACTATTCAGTATACGGTGGAGAGAATGAGGCAGAAGAGACTAACCCTGAAAAGAAAGTATTAGTTCTTGGTTCTGGACCTATTAGAATTGGACAGGGTATTGAGTTTGACTTCTGTTCAGTTCACTGTACTTGGGCTTTCAAAGAAGAAGGCTACGAGACTATTATTGTAAATAACAACCCAGAGACAGTTTCTACTGACTTTGATATTGCAGATAAACTTTACTTTGAACCACTTACACCAGAAGATGTTGAAAATATTGTAAATATTGAAAAACCAGACGGTGCTGTAGTTCAGTTTGGTGGACAGACTGCTATCA
Source organism: uncultured Lachnospira sp. (assembly GCA_947169835.1). GTDB lineage: Bacteria > Bacillota > Clostridia > Lachnospirales > Lachnospiraceae > Eubacterium_G. The sequence goes on from CAMVRH010000071.1 coordinate 2,230, forward strand.
AACTTACAGAAGCTCTTATGAAGATGGGTGTACCAATCCTTGGAACAAAGGCAGAGGATGTAGATGCTGCTGAGGATAGAGAGTTATTTGACGAAATCCTCGAGAAGTGTGAAATCCCAAGACCTACAGGTGGTACAGTCTTTACAGCGGAAGAAGCTAAGAAGGTGGCTAATGAACTAGGCTATCCAGTTTTAGTTCGTCCTTCATACGTACTTGGTGGACAAGGTATGCAGATTGCCACTGATGATAAAGAGATAGAAGAGTTTATGGAAATCATAAACCGTATAGCACAAGATCACCCAATCCTTGTTGATAAATATTTGCAGGGAACTGAGGTGGAAGTAGATGCTATTTGCGACGGCGAAGACATTTTGATTCCAGGTGTTATGGAACATATCGAGAGAGCCGGCGTACACTCAGGTGATAGTATTTCAGTTTATCCAGCATATTCTTTGCCTCAGGATATTATTGATACTATCGAGGAATACACTAGAAGACTTGCTATAGCACTTAACGTTAAGGGAATGATTAACATTCAGTTTATCGTGTGTGATGGACAAGTTTACGTGATTGAGGTTAACCCAAGATCATCTCGTACAGTTCCATACATTAGTAAGGTTACAGGAATTCCTATTGTTAAGCTTGCTACAAAATGTATTATTGGAAACACAATTAAAGGCTTAGGCTACACTCCAGGACTTCAGCCAAATGCTGACTACTATGCAATTAAGATGCCAGTGTTCAGTTTTGAGAAGATTCGTGGAGCAGAGACTAGCTTAGGACCAGAAATGAAATCTACTGGTGAGTGTTTGGGAATTGCCAAGACCTTTGACGAGGCCTTGTATAAAGCATTCCTAGGTGCTGGAACAGTACTACCTAAACATAAGAAGGCTATCGTATCTGTAAACGATGCCGACAAAGACGAAATGGCTCCGCTTGCTAAACGTCTAGAAGATTTAGGTTATGAAATCTATGCTACTAGAAGTACAGCAAAGCACTTAAGAGAACACGGTGTAGATGCCATTATGGTTAATAAGATTCAGCAGGAAGCTCCTACAGTTATGGACTTGTTGCTTGAGCATAAGATTGATATTGTTATCGATACTCCAACACAGGGTAGAGATAAACATAGAGATGGATTCTTGATTAGAAGAACATCTATCGAGACAGGTGTTAACTGCTTCACAAGTTTGGATACTGTTGATGCGTTGCTTAAGAGTTTAGAAAGTGATGCGAAGAACAATATGACGCTTGTGGATGTAGCTAAGATATAAGAGGGTATGGAGAGAAACACAGCTTGGAAAGGTTGTGTTATGGAAAATATAATTAATGAAGTTGTCGGCGGAAGATACGCTGTGATGGGGATGATTGGAAAAGGTGGCTTTTCTGTAGTTTACCGTGTCCGAGATATCCAGACAGGCATTGAGTATGCGATGAAGAATTATTTCTCATCAAACTCCGGCGACAAACAAAAACTTTTGGAAGGTTTGGAGCGAGAATTAAATGTGCTTAAAAACACATCTCATCCGAACCTTCCAAAAATTTACGATTTAATAAAGGAAGAGGGCAACTTCTTTTTGATTATGGAAATCGTAAAGGGCGAAAACTTAAAGTCTATAGTAGATAGAAAAGGGCCGTTAAAGAAAAAAGAGATTAAGCATGTGATGATGCAAGTTGGAAGTGCGCTTTATTATTTGCATTCACTTGAACCATCGATAGTTTACCGTGACCTTAAACCATCCAATATTGTGATGGATGAAAATGGAATAGTTAAACTGGTAGACTTTGGAATTGCAAAACGATACTCCAAAGAAATTGAATTAAGTGAGAGGGCATTTGGAAGTAGAGGTTTTGCAGCGCCAGAGCAGTTTGGTGATAGCAAGGGTTTGTCCATTTACAATACAGATACTAGAACTGATGTATATGGAATGGGAACGACGCTTTACTATTTAAAAACAGGAAAAGTTTATGTGGAAGGTGTTTGGTCTAAAAGACTTGGGTTTAAATTAAAGCGAATAATAAAGAAGTGTACAAGAAGAAATCCAGATCAGAGATATCAGAGTATGATAGACGTTCTTTGCAAGCTTAAACAACTATAAAACAAGCAAGTTTGAAAGAACAATAGACCTTGCATAATGCCTTAAAACAAATTATTATATTAGGGATGAAATAATACATCTTGAGAGGTTAGAAATGAATTATAACGAAGCAAAAGAATTATTAGAGAAGAATAATCAAAGCCACTTGTTAGAGTACTTTGACGAGCTAAATGACGATCAAAAAGCGCATTTGCTTGAGCAAATCTCAGAGATTGATTTTGATTTGATTAAACTAATTGAAAATGCAGATACTCCGGATGAGAGGGGTGTTATTACACCGCTTGATGCTGAAGTGTCTATTAAAGAAATAGAAGAAAATGCAGATAAGTTTCGTGCAAAAGGCGTAGAGGCTATTAAAGAAGGAAAAGTGGCTGCGCTTCTTTTGGCAGGTGGTATGGGAACTAGACTTGGTTCTGACAAGCCAAAGGGAATGTACAACATTGGCGAGACTAAAGATGTATTTATCTTTGAAATGCTTATTAGAAACCTTATGGATGTAGTGGACGAAGTGGGAGTTTGGGTTCCGCTTTATATTATGACAAGTGAAAAGAACGACAAAGACACTAGAGAGTTCTTTGAAGAAAAGAACTACTTTGGATACAACAAGGACTATGTGAAATTCTTTAAGCAGGAAATGGCTCCAGCGTGTGACTTCGATGGAAAGATTTACCTTGAGAGAAAAGATAGAATTTCTACATCACCTAATGGAAATGGTGGTTGGTTCATTTCATTTAATAAGGCTGGCTTATTAGAAGAGGCTAAGGCTAAAGGAATTGAGTATATCAACCTCTTTGCCGTCGACAACGTATGCCAGAGAATGGTTGACCCATTGTTTGTCGGTGCAATGTTAGATGGCGGATATGTGTCTGCGTCAAAGGTAGTATCAAAGGCAGCACCTGAAGAGAAGGTGGGTGTGCTTTGTCTAGAAGATGGAAAGCCATCTATTGTTGAGTACTACGAACTTACCGAAGAAATGAGATA
>CAMVRH010000072.1 GCA_947169835.1 uncultured Lachnospira sp.
GTCTTTAGACCCCTGATTTTTCAACTTTTAATATTCCTCTATCACCGTCCAAGCAATACCGGCTGTGTCCACACTAACGTGGCACGCAATACTACACGATAACGGTGCGTAGTAAACTTCATAACCAGGGAATTCATCTTTTACTCTGTTAAGCCATTCGTCTTTGTCTTCCTCTTTAGTGAATGTTCCAGATACACATAGGCTAAGTCTTTCCTTAGGATATTCTGAGAAGCGTTCTGCCAAATCAGTTCTAGCTGCTTCTATCATTTTGTTATAGGCTGCTTTCATTCCTCTAACTTTTGCAAAAGCATCTAACTTCTCACCTTGAATAGTAAGCACTGGCTTAATGTTCATAGCTGTAGCAATCAATGCTGCTGTAGGTGTAACACGTCCACTCTTCTTCAAATACTTAAGTGATTGAACTGTAATATAAATACTTGAGTTAAACGCATTAGCCTCTAGTGCTTCTTTTACTTCCTTACCATTCTTGCCCTTTGCTACTAGCTTCTTAGCATCGTAAACTGAATCACGAAGTGTAACTGAGATTCTGTGGTTATCAACTACGTGAATCTTTCCATCGTACTCTTCAGCAAACTGTGAAGCAGTATGGCATGATCCTGACAAACCACTAGACATAGGAATGTAAACTATCTCATCATATCCTTCTTCTAAAATGTTGTCCCAAAACTCTAGCAAGTCTTTAAGAAGTGGTTGAGCAGTCATTACATCCTTTTCGGCAATAAGAGCTTCGTATAGTTGCTCGTTGTTAATAGTCTCGCCCTCTAAGAACTCTTCACCGTCCACAATCACAGGCATAGGAAGCACGAATATTCCGTTTTCTTTCCCCTCTTGTACTGTGATACCACTGTTGGTATCCGTCATAATAGCTGTTTTCATTATATCCTTATAATCTGAGCCCTGTCCGTTTTATATAAACGCTCAGTTTGATTCCTTTCTTAATCTACTCTCTCGTCGCCCCAGAAGAATAGTGCAACAGTACCTGGGCCTGTGTGGCATCCAATAGTAGCGCCAATCTCATAAATTTGAACTCCACCATTCAAATTAGGCAAAGCCTCCTCAATCTTATCAGCTAATGCTCTAGCATCGTCATAGCAACCAGCCTGTGAGATAAAACATTTGCCAGAATAGTCTTTGCCATCTTGTACATGCTCAAGCATCACTTCCAAAGTTCTTTTAATAACCTTTTTCTTTCCGCGAACCTTTTCACGAGGAGCTAGTTTTCCTTCGAAGTCCACGTTTAGAAGTGGGCAAATACCAAGTAGGTTACCAACAAAACCTGAAGTCTTTGAAACACGACCTCCCTTTATAAAGAAAGTAAGATCTGTTGTAAAGAACCAGTGATGCATTCTCTTCTTGTTTGTCTCAATCCAAGATTTCAACTCTTCAATATCAGCACCGTTGTCTCTCATATCTGCCAAAGTATCAATAACCAAACCGAAACCTGCTGAAGCTGCATATGAGTCAACTACATAAAGTTTTCTGTCTGGATATTCTTCCTTCAACTCCTGTGCTGCTACACATGCAGAGTTGTATGTACCAGAGATTCCGCTAGAAAGTGCAATGTGTAAAACATCTTTTCCTTCCTCGAGGAATCCTTTGAAGAAGTCTAAGTACTGCTGAACAGTAACTTGAGATGTTTTAGCATCTTCACCGTCCAACATTCTCTTGAATAATTCTTCCTGAGAAATGCTTAGACCCATATCATCAGCATATGTATCCTCTCCCAACTGAACGTGGAAAGATACATATGGAATGTTTCTCTCTTTCAAGTATTCGTTTGTCAAATCAACTGTCGAACAACATGTTAATACAAATTCGCTCATAATAATCCTCCTAAAATTGCTTTCATACCCTTGCGTAAGTATACCATATAATGAATTTTATATCTATTCTCAATAAAAAATGGACACCAGCACTTCACTGGTGTCCATTTATGTTGTTATGTAAACCTATTCGCTTCTAAGAGCAATAACAGGGTCCTGACGCGCCGCTTTCTTCGCAGGAATCAATCCACCTAACAGCGTCAAAACAATACTAATCAAAATAAGTATTAGTGCCGAGTCAAATGGCAAATATGCCGTCATATCTATTCCATCACCCAAATACCTAATTATCATATTCATAGGGATTAATAAAATATTTGTGATTATAATTCCTAGGACACCGGCCAGCGCTCCTACTATAAATGTCTCCGCATTAAATACATTCGAGACATTCCTCTTCGAAGCTCCAATAGCACGAAGCACACCAATCTCCTTCTTTCGCTCAAGCACACTTATATAGGTAATAACTCCTATCATAATAGAAGAAACTACCAACGAAATTCCGACAAACGCAATCAATATATAACTGAGCGCGTTAACAATTTTTGTAACAGAACTCATCAAAGTTCCCACTATATCAGTATAGGCAATGGTCTTTCTCTTCTGACCACTAGCCTTCATCTTCCTATTATAATCTTTAATTAGTCCACCCAATTTGTCTTTGCTCTCAAAACTCTTTGGATAAAGTTTGATTTCAAAAGGTTCACTCTTGTTTGCGTAACCTAGATTCTTCATATTCTGCTCGTATGTCGTAATCTCTTTAGACATAAGCGAGCTCATCAAATCCTCTAGCTCTTTCTTTCCGGATTTCATCTTGAACGCGCTCGCCAAAGCACCCGGATCAAACTTGAACACATCTTTAAGACTATTTGAGAATCCAGTCATGGAAGCAGCCATCGATTTTTGAATAGATTTTGTATCCACCATACTACTTACTATCTTGTTAATCTTCTTTGAAGCTTCATCAGAAGATAGATATTTTCTAAAGCCTCTCATCACGCTGTTCATTGTGGCTAGTTTATGTTTCTTAGCATATTGGTTGTAGCCATTCATAAGTTTAGTTACCAACTTATTAAAGTCCATACTTGATGGGTCAATCTTTGGCATATACTCTTGCATAGCCTCAGCCAAAAGAGCCTGCGCTTCCTGAGAGCCTAGATACTCATTTAAATATGTACTAATCTTTGTAACATCCTTGTATCCCTTCTTATTAATATAAGATTGGAAACCAGACATCACCTTCGTCAAAATCTTTATCATAGCCTGGCCATCCATGCTGGCTCCAGACTTCTTAATGATGCTAGCCATCTCACTTTGAATAATCTTGGCAGCCTCAGGTGAACTCATATATTTTTCAAAGCCACTTGATAGATCGTCAAAGGTATCCTTGTTATGCTTCTTTGCATAAGACTGATATCCTTTCATCAAATCAGCAAACAACTTTTCAAGTTCCTTCTGACTAGTATTCTTTCCAGCATTCTTAAATATGTCACCTACAGAATTTGCATCAAATCCCATAGAATTGAAATCAAGTGAATTCATGTCGAAAGCAAAAATCTTCTTCATCGCATCCGAATTGACAGAAAATAGTTTTGTGAAATCAACGCCGCCCTTTTTCCCTACATCGTCAAACTTCTTGCCAGTGAATACATTTATCTTCTTGCGCTTCAACTGATCTTTTACTACTTCGCTACTAGCCGCTCTATCTATTACACCATTTACCAAATCTGATGTGTAATAAATTCCTGCCATAAGCATTTTGGCGGAGGCATCTTTTTTGGCAGAAACTACGCCCACTATCTTAATTGGACGACTCTTTGCCACGAGTTTCTTCATATATTTACTGTTGTCCTTTTTAGATGCCCATACTTTGTACTTTTTGTCGTACTTGTAGCACTTGTATGAATCAACTAGTTTAAACTCCATTCCGATAAAGTCCTTAAAGTTAAAACTATGTTTCTTTTTACTTATCTTAATTTTCTTGCCACTAGAGTAAGCCTTGATTGCTTTTTCTAACTCCTTCGCATCCTTAATACCCAAAGAATAAAGCACGCGGTCCGAAACATTATTGTTTTCTGAAAGAACGAGCACTAACTCATCTTCCTTTTCTGGCCAGCGACCAGCTCTTACTGCATACTGTGTTTTGTAGAGTCCTTCTTCATCTGGAAGTTTGAAGAAGTTGTTAAAAGACATACCCATATTGGCAGCCATAGATGAATATGAGTCCGTCACTCCCATAGACTCGTATGCCTTCTCAGGATTTACTTGCCTAATCTTATTCTTATCAGACTCTTTATAAATAAGAGGAACTACATTGTATGCATACTCGACAGCCTTTGCATATTTGTCAAAGGTCTTTTGATTTGCCTCAATATGACCCTTAAAAGCTTTAAGATCATTTGTTTTAATATTCGAAAAAGTATTAGTGATAGTTCTAAGTTCGCGAACCTCTTTGTCGCCCTTTTTACGTTTGCCCATTGTATCTTGGGTTTCCTTGAGCATAGCCGTGAAATCCATATTCGTTTTCATTATATGAATAGGATACTCCGACAAAGTATCTTCCTCTAACCTATCAATGTGCTCATTAACACCATTCGACAGCGACAAAATAAGTGCAATTCCAATAATGCCAATAGAACCTGCAAACGCAACTAAGATAGTTCTAGCCTTCTTCGTCAAAAGGTTAGAAAAACTCAATCCCAAAGCAGTCGCAAAATTCATTGACGCTTTTTTCTTGCGACCCTTATGAACAGTCTTTGCTCCTAAATCATTTGTCTTGGAAATATTTTTTTCAGATGTTCTTTCATCTTGTAATTCTGCATTAACTAATGATGCTCTTTTTTCTTCTTCTGTAGGAGCATCTGAATCTGAAACTATTTTTCCATCTTCTATATTTACAATTCTAGTTGCATACTTTTCTGCAAGCTGTGGATTGTGAGTAACCATTACAACTAGACGATCTTTCGCCACTTCTTTAAGCAAGTCCATAACCTGAACGCTGGTAGTACTATCAAGCGCACCAGTAGGCTCATCCGCTAGCAAAATGTCAGGGTCATTAACTAGTGCACGTGCAATAGCAACACGCTGCATCTGTCCACCAGATAGCTGGTTAGGTTTTTTCTTTGCATGATCTCGTAGTCCAACCTGTTTAAGAACCTTTAGAGCCCTCTTCTTTCTCTCCCACTTGCTGACACCAGAAATAGTCAGAGCAAGTTCTACATTTGCTAGAACTGTCTGGTGAGAAATCAAGTTGTAACTTTGAAAAACAAAACCGATAGCGTGATTTCTATAAGTGTCCCAATCTCTATCCTTGTAGTTTTTGGTAGAGACACCATTAATAATCAAATCTCCACTATCGTATCTATCCAAGCCACCGATAATATTAAGCATAGTAGTTTTTCCAGAACCACTAGGTCCTAGAATAGCTACAAACTCGTTGTCGCGGAAATC
>CAMVRH010000073.1 GCA_947169835.1 uncultured Lachnospira sp.
TTCCTTTGACGCCCTCGCCAAAGATGCGTGAGCATTGTAACTGATTGAGCCGTAACTCATTGCTGAGAACATTACTGGCATTGATAGTTCTAACTGAGGATCTAACTCGCATTTCAAGTTTCCATTCTTATCTTTCTCCACAAATGATGGTTTCTTTCCTAAGAAAACCTTTGTCTCCATAGGTTCACGTAGTGGATCGATAGGAGGGTTTGTTACTTGAGATGCGTTTATCAAAATCTTATCCCAGTAAACAGGCATTGGTTTTGGATTACCCATAGAGGAGAGTAGAACTCCGCCTGTATCTGCCTGTTTGTATATTTCGTTTATTGTGTCATTTTGCCAGTTTGCATTCTCGCGAAGTTTGCAGTCGCTCTTTACAATTTTTAGAGCGCGAACTGGACAAAGTGAAACGCAGCGCTGACAGTTCACACATTTTGATTCATCAGCTTTTACCACATCTAAATCTTCATCGTATGAGTGAACTTCGTTTGCGCACTGGCGCACACATACTTTACAATGTATACATTTGCTTTCGTCCCTGACTACTTCAAATTCAGGGTATATATAATTAATACTCATAATAGTTCCTTTCTATATTTGTACGTCGTCGTTTAGTTTTACGATTACTGGTTCACCGCCGGCTGGAGCGTAAATATTTTCGGCATCAGGTTCCATCATTCTGATTGCAACTTCCTCGCTGCCGATTATCACTTTGTCATCCTTTTCGCCCACAACCATAGATCTAAGTTTCAATCTATCATTAAGTGCCATCAAGCCTCGGTCAAAACCAAGAACAATTGAAAATGGACCAGTAACTAAAAGATTTGAAAAAGCAGTTCTAAGATAAGTTAGTTTTTCTCGCTCTTTCTTTGGCTTTGAATCAATAGTCTGCCAGAATGGAGCAGCCACAACATTTGCTGCCTCCTCCAAAGACAATCCCTGGCGCCTAATTAAGTAATCAAATATGTAAGTAATAACTTCTGTATCTGTCTGAAGATTACAGTTGTAACCAAACATTTCGATAAATCTTCTATTTGAGTCATATGAGGATATCTCGCCGTTATGTACGATAGAGTAGTCGAGGAGTGTAAATGGATGAGCGCCTCCCCACCAACCAGGTGTGTTTGTTGGATATCTGCCGTGTGCCGTCCAAGAATATCCTTCGTATTCCTCTAGGCGATAGAACTTACCAACGTCCTCTGGGAAGCCGACCGCTTTGAAGGCACCCATATTTTTGCCACTTGAAAATACATATGCGTTCTTTATATTGTTATTAATCTCCATAACAGTTCTAGCGACGTATGTCTTTTCATCTAGCTGCAAGTGATTCATCATAGACTTGAGTGGTGCAACAAAGTATCTCCATATCATAGGAACATCTGTAATACTTTTTACCTGTCTAGTAGGAATCTGTTCAGCTCTAACTATTTCAAAGCGCTCTTTTAAGAAAGACTCAGTAGTCTTTCTAGTATCTCGATTATTAAAAAAGAAGTGTAGAGCATAAAAGTCTTTATACTCTGGATATATTCCGTATGCAGCAAAGCCACCGCCCAGACCGTTTGAACGATCGTGCATTGGTTTCATTGCATTAGTAATCACATCTCCACGTATTCCTTTTCCCTCTTTAGAAATGATGGCCGCGATAGCACAACCCGATGGAATACGGATATCTCCTTCTAACCTCATTATTAAACTCCCTTCGTAATGTAAATTAGTAAAAAAGAAAAGGCGCTCATTACACACACGAATCTCTCGTGTATATAATGAACGCCTTTGCTCATCAGGTAATACTATACACTTAATAAAATTAAATGTCAAGTAATTATAATTAAAAAAATCAAGTTATCGTAGCGAAAACTTAAAAAAGTTAAGAAAAGTGCTTGACAAGTGTTTAGGGTGGGTTTATAATGCACCTAATTGATGAAGGCAATGGCGTCTTCAAGCGAAAGCTTGGAGGCGCCTTTTTTCTTTGTCAAAATAGTTGAGGCTAAGCCCCGAGGCTAGTATTAATCGGGGATTTGGCAGAAAAGGAGATTTTTATGAAACAGGTAAAAGAGAACTTTGGAAAACTAGTTTTTGATGACAGAGAAATGAAAGCGAGATTGTCTAGCAAGATTTACAATTCTTTGAAGAAGACGATTAGCGAGGGAGCAAAATTAGATAGTAATGTAGCAGATGCTGTTGCAGTTGCAATGAAAGATTGGGCTGTAGAAAACGGAGCTACTCATTATACACATTGGTTCCAACCTTTGACAGGTGTTACAGCAGAAAAGCATGACAGCTTTATCGCACCTGCACCAGACGGTGGAGTTTTGATGGAATTCTCAGGCAAGGAATTGATTCAAGGTGAGCCGGATGCTTCATCATTCCCATCAGGAGGACTTAGAGCAACATTTGAAGCAAGAGGATACACTGCATGGGACCCAACATCATATGCCTTTATAAAAGGAACAACCCTTTGTATTCCGACAGCGTTTTGTTCATACGGCGGTGAGGCATTAGATAAGAAAACACCTCTACTTAGATCAATGGAAGCGTTGAACAAGCAAGCACTACGTATATTAAAACTATTTGGAAATGAAGATGTTAAGTATGTAAGTACTTCAGTTGGTCCAGAGCAGGAGTACTTCCTTATAGATAGAAAAGAATACGACAAACGTCCTGACCTTAAGTATACAGGTAGAACATTGGTTGGTTCTAGACCACCAAGAGGACAGGATTTGGACGATCACTACTTTGGTGTAATCAAACCAAGAGTGGCAGCTTATATGGAAGACTTAAACGACGAACTTTGGAAACTTGGTATTTATGCTAAGACTGAGCACAACGAAGTGGCTCCGGCACAGCATGAGTTGGCACCAATTTATGACACAACAAATATTGCAGCAGACCACAACCAGTTGATGATGGAGATTATGCAAAAGGTTGCATCAAAGCATGGACTTGTATGTCTACTTCACGAAAAACCATTTGCCGGCGTCAACGGTAGTGGTAAACACAACAACTGGTCAGTGGGAACAGATACTGGTGAAAACCTACTTAACCCTGGTGATACACCAAGTGAAAACGCTCAGTTCTTACTATTCCTTTGTGCAGTTATTAAAGCGGTTGATGATTATCAAGATCTTCTTCGTATCTCAGTTGCTACAGCAGGAAATGACCACAGACTAGGAGCAAATGAAGCACCTCCAGCAGTTGTTTCAATGTTCTTAGGTGATGAGCTAACAGCAATCCTTAAGGCTATTATGAATGATGAGCCTTACGAAGGAACTGAGACAAAGAAAATGAAGTTGGGTGTAGATGTTCTTCCAAGGTTCAATAGAGATAACACTGACAGAAACAGAACATCACCATTTGCATTCACTGGTAATAAATTCGAGTTTAGAGCACTTGGTTCTTCAAACAGTATTTCATGCGTAAACATTATGCTTAACGCAGCAGTAGCAGAGAGTTTGAAGATATATGCAGATAGATTAGAGGGCGTAGATAATTTTGAAGAGGCCCTTCACGAGATGATTAAGAAAACTATTAAAGATCACAAACGTATTATCTTTAATGGTAACGGATACGACGAAGCATGGATTAAAGAGGCAACAGAGGAGAGAGGCTTAGTGAACTACAAAACTACAGCCGATTGTATGCCTCACTTGCTAGATGAGAAAAACGTAAAAATGCTTACAGAACAAAAGGTATTTACTCCAGCAGAATTAAATTCCCGTATGGAGATAATGTTAGACAACTACTGTAAGACTATAACAATCGAGGGTAACACTTTGGTTGATATGGTTAGAAAAGACATTCTACCATCTATTGAGATGTATCTCAGCAAAGTGGCCGAGACTGCTAGTCTTAAACAGAAGGTTGACTCTAAGATGTCCATATCGTATGAAAAAAATATTATGAATAAGTTATCTAGCCTCAACGACATAATATTTGCTGGAGTAGATACTTTAGAAAAAGTGTTAGAGGAAGAGCAGGCTATCGAAGACATTGTTGAGCAGGGTTATGCTATCCGCGACAAAGTACTTCCAACTATGGAAAGTCTAAGAGAAGCATGTGACCAGGCTGAAATGATAGTAGCTAAAGAGTATTGGCCATATCCATCATATGGTGAAATGCTATTTGGTGTTAAATAATAAAAATATTTAAAAATAGAATGGAGTGATGTATATGTATTTAGTCGCAATGGGGGCTACAAAGATATTGGAACAGGCTACGTCAAATAGTTTTGCTATTTGGTTCTTGATAGGCGCAGCATTGGTATTTTTTATGCAATGTGGTTTCGCGATGGTGGAGAGTGGATTTACCAGAGCGAAGAGTGCCGGCAATATCATAATGAAAAACTTAATGGACTTTTGTATTGGTACATTTATGTTTGTGTTCTTAGGATATGGTTTGATGATGTCAGAAGACTACATTATGGGACTTATAGGTCTTCCAAACCTAGATATCTTTTCGAACTTTGACCATTTCAACTATTCACAGTTTGTGTTCCAGTTAGTATTCTGTGCTACAGCAGCCACTATAGTTTCAGGTGCTATGGCAGAGCGTACTAAGTTCAGCGCTTACTGTATATATTCAGCGTTAATCAGTTTAGTTGTTTATCCAATCAGTGCAGGATGGGTTTGGAACTTGGCCGGCAAAGGTTGGTTACAGCAATTACACTTTGTCGATTTCGCAGGATCAGCAGTTATCCACTCAGTAGGTGGTGTGGCAGCTTTAATCGGTGCCATTATTGTTGGACCTCGTATCGGTAAATACACTGTAAGAAGAAAGACCGGAAAAGTAAAAGTAAATGCTATCCCTGGTCACTCGCTTACACTGGGCGCACTTGGTGTATTCATCCTTTGGTTCGGATGGTACGGATTTAACGGTGCGGCCGCTACAAATAACGATTCACTCGCAGTTATTTTCTTAAACACAACTATAGCTCCAGCTTCAGCAACAGTTGTGTGTATGTTTTATACATGGATTAAAGATAAGAAACCAGATGTTGGTATGTCATTAAACGCCGCTTTAGCGGGATTGGTAGCGATTACTGCAGGATGTGCCTCTGTGGATGCACTTGGTGCATTTATCATAGGTGCTGTGGCAGGTATACTTGTAAATATCGCAGTTAGTGTGATTGATAACAAATTCCATATTGATGATCCGGTTGGTGCCGTAGCAGTCCATATGGTAAATGGTATTTGGGGAACTATCGCTGTTGGTTTGTTTGCAACAGGTAGAGGTGAAACTGTCAATGCCTTTGCCGATGG
>CAMVRH010000074.1 GCA_947169835.1 uncultured Lachnospira sp.
GTGTTTGAATACAGAGGAGATATAAAGGAGAGCATCTATAGATTTAAGTATGGCAATATGAGATGCTACGCCGAATTCTTTGCCGCGGAAGCTGTGAAAAGGTATGGGAAACTTCTTAAGAGTTGGAAGATAGATGCGGTAGTGCCAGTTCCTATGTATAAGCATAAGCAAAGAAAGCGTGGGTATAACCAAGCGGAGGAGTTTGCGAGGTCTTTGTCGAGGGCTAGCGGTATAAAGATGGATAGCAAGTTGCTTGTGCGCTCGAAAGATACTTTGCCGATGAAGACTCTCAGTAAGCAGCAAAGATATGAGAATCTAAAGAAAGCATTCATTGTTAATAAGAAGAGACAAAAGTACAAGCGAGTGTTAATAGTGGATGATATTTTTACGACGGGAAGCACATTAGATGCGTGCGCAAGAGTTTTAAGGAAAAATGGCGTGGAAGTGGTGTATGGAATGTGCATTTCGAGCGGTTCATAGACCACAAGATATAGATTAAAACTTGTGGTTGACGAAGACCTTTTATTCTGTTATATTATTTAGGCAGAGACGAGAGGTCTTTTTTTTGTGCTGAAAATATAGGTATTTATTTGACGCATAATCTTAAGGAAAACTCGATAAATAAAGGGATTTGACCCTTAAAAATAGGAAGGTGGATCTTATGAGAACAAAGATTACATTAGAATGTACAGAGTGCAAACAGAGAAACTATGATACTACAAAAGATAAGCAGGCTCATCCAGACAGAGTTGAGACTAAAAAATATTGCAAGTTCTGTAAAAAGCACACATTGCACAAAGAGACTAAGTAATTATTTTTTGGAGGTTTATCATGGCTAAAGATAATAAAGGACAAGGCAAATTCAAGACTTGGTGGACAGGACTAAAGTCTGAATTTTCAAAAATCATATGGCTCAATCGCAAAACTGTTATTAAGCAGACAGTTATTGTTATTGTGGTAACTATTATTGTTGGTGTATTAATCACAATTATTGATTTCTACAGTCAGCTAGGTTTGAAGCAGATAGTAAGCAAGGCTATGGCACAGGATGCTACTACAGCTGCAGCAGAGCAGGCACAGCCAGCTAGTCAGCAAGCAGTTCAGGAAACTGTAGCTAAGGCACAGAAGGCTACTAAAGCTAAGAAGGCTGATAACAAGAAAGCAGACACAAAGACAAAGACTACTAAGAAAGCTAATTAATAAGCGATTAAAGGAGCGATAAAATGGCGGAAGCAAGATGGTACGTTGTTCATACCTATTCAGGATATGAAAACAAAGTAAAAGCTAATATCGAGCAGTCTATTGAGAATAGAAAATTGCACGATACTATATTAGAAGTATCAGTTCCGACTCAGGAAGTAGTAGAAACTAAGAATGGTAAGACAAAGGTTTCTGAAAAGAAATTATTACCAGGTTACGTTCTTATAAATATGGTTATGAACGATGAGACATGGTACATCGTTAGAAATACTAGAGGTGTTACAGGTTTTGTTGGACCAGGAAGTAAACCAGTTCCACTTTCAGAGGACGAAATGAAGAACTTAGGCGTTAAGCAGACTGAGAAGATCAATGCCGACTTTGAGATTGGCGATATGGTTGCTGCTATCGACGGCGTTTGGAACGGCACAGCAGGTGTTGTTAAGAGAATTGACGAAGGTAAGCAGACAGTTACTATTAACGTAGATATGTTTGGTAGAGAGACTCCTGTTGAACTTAAGTTCGCAGAAGTTAAGAAGATGAGATAGTTATAACGAGCAATCGTTTTATACTAGATGAATGTCATACACTGACACGTATGGCAGTGGGAGGGGTCCCCCGATAATACCACGAATTTTTAGGAGGTGCCAAAATGGCAAAGAAAGTAGAAGGTTATATCAAATTACAGATTGAAGCTGGAAAAGCTACTCCAGCACCACCTGTAGGACCAGCGTTAGGACAGTATGGACTTAACATTGCACAGTTCACAAAAGACTTCAACGCTAGAACTCAGGATCAACCAGGAATGATTATTCCTGTAGTTATCACTGTATACCAAGATAAGAGTTTCAGTTTTATTACTAAGACTCCACCAGCAGCAGTTCTTCTAAAGAAGGCAGCTAAGATTGGTAAGGGTGCAGGTAACTCACTTACAGAAACTGTAGCAACAGTTACTAGAGCAGACCTAGAATCTATTGCAGAGATAAAGATGAAAGACCTTAATGCCGCTAACATGGACACAGCTTGCAGCATGATTGCTGGTACAGCTCGTAGCATGGGTATCAAGGTAGAAGACTAATAGGTCTTTGTCGAGGGCGAGTTATTTGTCCTAAAGGAATTTGAAAGTAATAATATTTGATAAAAAGTGGGAGGTTTATCCGTTATTACCACTAGGAGGTATTTATGAGAGGAAAGAATTACGTAGATTCAGCAAAAGAAATCGATAGAGATAAAAAATACGATATCGAAGAAGCTGTATCTTTAGTTAAAAAAAGCGCAAAAGCTAAATTTGATGAGACAGTAGAACTACACATCAGAACTGGTTGTGATGGACGTCACGCTGAACAGCAGATCCGTGGTGCCGTAGTATTACCAAACGGTACAGGTAAAGATGTTAAGGTTTTAGTATTCGCTAAAGGACCTAAGGCTGACGAAGCTGAAGCAGCTGGTGCAGATTATGTAGGTGCAGATGATCTTGTAACAAAGATTACATCTGAAAACTGGTTCGACTATGATGTAGTAATTGCTACACCAGACATGATGGGTGTTGTTGGTAAACTTGGTCGTGTATTTGGACCAAAAGGTTTAATGCCTAACCCAAAAGCTGGTACAGTTACAATGGACATCACAAAAGCAGTGGAAGAAGCAAAGGCTGGTAAGATCGAGTACAGACTTGATAAGGCTAATATCATCCACGTACCTGTTGGTAAGGCTTCATTCTCAGAGGACGCATTAGTTCAAAACTACAACGCTCTTCTAGAGGCAATCAACAAAGCTAAGCCAGCATCACTTAAGGGTACATACCTTAAGACAATTACATTGACATCAACTATGGGACCTGGTGTAAAGGTTAAGGCCGACAAAGTAGAAGAATAATCAGACCCAAGTTGACAATAAATTTCAAGTGTGATATATTTTCACACGATGGTTATATACCAAATGCCGAAGACAGTAGGTGTCGTAAGACGTAAACATAGTGCCTACCGAGGATTTAGTAAAGACTATTTAATTTTAGACTTTATACCTCTCTGTCTTTGGATAGAGAGGTTTTTCTTATATAAAGCCTCAAAAGCATATGGTGTAAACCAAAAAGTATTAAGAAGGAGGCAGAAAGATGGCAAATGTTGAACTAAAGCAACCTGTTATTGACGAGATTTCAGAGTTAATCGATGGTGCTGCTACAGTGGTACTTGCTGACTACCGTGGACTTACTGTTGCTGAAGATACTGATCTTCGTAGACAGCTAAGAGAAGCTGGTGTTACATACAAAGTATACAAGAACAGCATGATGAACTTTGCTTTCAAAGATACAGAGTTTGCAGATTTGTCACAGCATCTAGCAGGCCCAACAGCTATCGCGGTTTGTAAAGAAGATGCCACAGCAGCAGCTAGAATACTAGCTAAGTTCGCTAAGAACGCTGAGGCTCTTGAAATCAAAGGCGGTGTAGTAGAAGGTGTTTACTATGATGCAGCTGGTATTGGTACTATCGCAAGTATTCCTGCAAGAGACGAGTTACTCGCTACATTGCTTGGATCACTTAAGTCACCAATGGCAGACTTCGCTCGTGTTATTAAGCAGATTGCTGAAAAAGACGGCGAAGAAGTAGCTGAAGAAGCAGAAGAGGCTAAGACTGAAGAAGCTCCTGCAGAGGAAGCAGCTGAGGAAAAAGCTGATGATGCAAAGGAAGAAGCTACAGAGGAAAAGGCTGAGGAAGCTCCTGCAGAGGAAGCCAAAGAAGAAGAGGCTCCAGCAGAAGAAGAGAAAGCCGAGGAAGCAACTGAAGAGGAAGCTCCAGCTGAAGAAGCAGAAGAAACTGCTGAGGAAGCTGAAGAAGCTCCAGCCGAAGAAGAGGCTGAAGAAGAAGCTCCTGCTGAAGATGCAGAATAATCAATTTAGAAAAAGAAATTTAATTGGAGGATTTTAAAATGACTACAGAAGAAATTATTGAAGTTATAAAAGGTTTATCAGTATTAGAATTAAACGACCTTGTAAAAGCTTGTGAAGAAGAGTTTGGTGTATCTGCAGCAGCAGGTGTTGTTATGGCTGGTGGTGCAGCAGGCGGAGACGCTGGCGCAGCTGACAAGGACGAGTTTGACGTAGAGCTAACAGAAGTTGGTGATCAGAAGGTTAAGGTTATCAAGGCTGTTAAGGATGCTACAGGTCTAGGACTTAAGGAAGCTAAGGAATTAGTTGATGGCGCTCCTAAGGTTATCAAAGAGGGTGCTCCTAAGGAAGAAGCTGAAGCTCTTAAGACTCAGATCGAGGAAGTTGGCGCTACAGTTACTTTGAAGTAATTTAATTTCACAAATTAGGAAAACAAAAAAGAGATTACGTTCATAGAATATATTCGATAGTAATCACTATTCGAAATATTTCTAGGGCACGAACTCAAAAGAGCGAGTATTCTTGATGAATACTCGCTCTTGTTCGTTCCAAAAAGTTTTTCGGTGAAAATTTTTTGTCCCTGAAATATTTCTCATATTGATTAATCGAATTACATATTCTATTCAAGAACTCTCTTTTTTTGTTGTCTTTCTTTGTGAATAATAATTATTAGAAGAGCCTGTAGCGACACATTAATAAAATCACATAGAGTATGTATTGACTTTAGTGAAGAAAGTGATATCCTAGAAGTCTGAAATAGTATTGAAGAAAGGCTGAAAGGAGCGGACATGGATATAGTTGTAAACAGCAGTACTGTAGTGGAAACAGTAATTAATAAAAATACAGTTTCTCGCTTTAATAATCTATGGGAAATAATATTAAAATATTTTGAAGGGAAAAGAAAATATCATCCAATTGATGACAGGAAAGTCTTGGTAAAAACTGTAAGACAAAACTTTAGAATTGTAGCAGATATGCAAATTGTAAAAATAGTAAACAAAGAAGTGATAAAAGAAGAAAAAGGAAAAAATATAGTAAAGAAAGTGGAAGGTTATTTTGATAGAATTAATAATAGATAATTGAGCTATGAATATGG
>CAMVRH010000075.1 GCA_947169835.1 uncultured Lachnospira sp.
TCTTTCCAAACATTCTCTTTGAATACTTGTTGACTTCTTTCTTTTTCTCTGTTTTGAAACGTAGTATGTCAGCTCTAGCAGTAACTTTGCTAAAGTTGTATGTCATACTCTTTCCAGACTGCATGATGTACTCTTCTGTTACACCAATAGGAGTCGAGAACTCATCTACTAGTTTCATAAGACTCTTCTTGTTAGGCACTGTATTTGTAGCATCTACAGTAGCACCCATAACAGGAACTGCTGCGATAGTAAGTGCTAACACAAGTACTGTTGCTAGTATTTTCTTTGTTAATTTCATTATTTTTCCCTCCCACAAGAAAATTTATAAAATCATTCTTTAGTATTATATCATAGACTTAATAGTTAAATATATGCTTTTTTATTATTATCACATTTTATTTTTGCTTAACATTTATGATCACATACTCTGAAATGCATCCAGTTTTATAAGGAATTCCCCATCCGGCAATACCTGAACTTGTGAAGAATGTAGTATCTCCTCTTTTTACTTCACCATATCTGCAATCATTAGTGTGGAATAGTTCTGTTGTCCAACCCAAAGGAATCAACTGTCCGCCATGAGTATGTCCACAAAGAACTAAATCTGGTTTAGCCTTTGCCTCCGCGTCAAAGTCGTTAGGTTGGTGATCTAGCACAATGCTGTAGTTACTCTTCTTAACAGGAATCATTAAATCCTGAATAGGCATTCTATTTCTACTAGATTTATCTTTTCTTCCTACTAAAGTGAATTTTCCATTAAAGTCCTTCAAGTTATCCTCTAGTAGCACCACGCCATTCTTTGCAAGTTCATTTTTCAAGTCTTTGGTTGAGAAATTTCTATAATTAAAGTATGCGCCATCGTGATTTCCCATCACCATATAAACGCCATACTTTGTCTTCATCTCTCCCAAAGCCTTTGTCGCATCTAGCATTTCCTGTTTTGTAGTATCGTCATCCACATAATCTCCAACCACTACTACCATATCAGGGTTGCTCTTCATAATATCCTTACTTATTTTCTGAAACTCTTTTCCGTCAAACATAGTTCCAACGTGAGAATCAGAAAACATAGCAATCTTCAAACCATCCTTGCCAATTTCTTTGTCGGTCTTAACAGTAATCTCGGTTTTTTGAATGTCATGTGCGTTGTAGTAGCCGTATCCAAAGAAAACTACTGTAATCAAAACAGCCGCTATTCCTGCAAAGTAAATCTTGTAAGATTTCTTTGTGAACTTTCTAATAATCACGCCCACCAAATCGCAAAGCAACCAAATCATAAACAAATACATGCCCACTATAGCTGTGTGAACCATATTAACAAACGCTAGCACTATAAGTACTAGCGATGGAATTGATGCTATAGCAAATTGGGCTCTCTTGCTTCCTCGAGATAGTTTTTCAACAAAATAAAATCTCTTAACTCTGAAAATAAAGTATACTGCCTGTATTACGATCATTCCGATAAGGAAACCGTACCAAATATACATACCCATAAACTAAATTCTCCTATTTAATCTTTCTTGTTTCTATATAAAATCTCTTCTCGTCTGCCTCGTTCATAGAGAAAGTCTTTCTAGGAAGCGAACCATCTTGGATGATCGCGTCAAAGAAGTTGTCCTTCTTAATTCCTTCATATATAAAACCAAGTGTGTTTTCTTTCTTAGCTAACTTCTTAACTACGTCCTGTCCGTGAATGTAATCCACTTTAACCTCAGGGTTTTCTTCTATATAAAGGTCGATAAAGCCTTGGAGCGTTCCAACAGGAAGTTTAGCTGTAGCCTTCACTTCAAACTCGCCCTCTTCTTCACCTTTGTAGTATTTAAACTTCTGCATACCACCCATGCCGTTTTGCATAGTGTATTCCTTAAATTCGCTTAGGAAGTTTTCTGCATCTACATTAAATAGTACACGGAAGATTGATTCAAATTCCTGCGCGCTGTTGTGCACATTTTCAATCTCAACTAGTGCATATCTGTTCAAAGGATTTTTGTCCTTCTCATAACATGCCTTTGCCGCCGCCAAAGAATGGTTACCATCGCCCACGGCAAACTGTAAGCCATCGTTTTCCTCGGCAAACTTATCTAACGCTCTTTCCACATCCTGTTGCATCTCTTTAGTTAGCAAGTATCCAGTGATATGACCGCTATCTTTCATAAGGTCAAAATCATAAACTACTTCTAACTCATCCTTGCGAGCCTCTAGAGGTGCTACGATAGTTTTGTTTGCATCGTTAAAGAGCATCAAAATATGTGGCATTTCAAGCGGAGCATTCTTTCTGATTTTGATTCGAGGTGGAAGTCTATCAATAATAGTAGCTTCTGTAGCACGAATCAAAGTCTTACTACCTGGTGTGTAGTCGTACTGTTCAAGGTCGACCATTCCCACCAAGCCTTTACGTACTTTGTCGCCGACTTGTCTTTCCACGTATATCATTGCATCCTTGTACTCTTCAAACATGTCGTTATCTAAGTACTCCTGCATCTTTGCATTGATTTTCTCAATCTTTTCTGTATTATCTTTCTCTAGATAAATTTCAGGAAGCATAATGTTTAGAGAAGATGGAGCATCGCCCACTATCTCCTTTACATCCTCCCAGTACTCCTCGTCTGAAGTGTACTGATCGCAGGCTATAACCGCCCACTTTTGCATATCTTCCTTACTAGCATTCTTCGGCAAAAGTATATCTGCCGGATAAAAACAACTCATTTTTTCCTCGCTTCAGTTCGACCATTTCGAACTATTCTTTATATGTGATTTCTCACCTTTGCTATTATACCATTAGAGCATACTATATCAAGCAAAACGCTCCTAAAAATGCCACCATTTCGAAAACAAAGAGCAAATATCAACTGTCATTTTGTCGCAATATGTGAGATAATTGACTTAGCGATGATTGAATAGTGACGGACTTTTTTATTCAGTCAAAAATTAAATATAGAGGTGATCAAATGATTTATACAGTTACTCTTAACCCAGCTATCGATTATATTATGCGTATGGACGAACTCCATATGGGAATAACTAATCGCTCAAATAGCGAAGAGTATTATTGTGGTGGAAAAGGAATCAATGTTTCATTGGTTTTGGCGGAGCTAGATATTCCTAGCACTGCTCTCGGTTTCATTGCAGGTTTTGTGGGTGACGCTATCGACAAATGGGTCGCAAACACATATGTGACTACAGATTTCATTAGACTTAAAAGCGGCATTTCTCGAATCAACGTAAAGATTAAGGCCGGCGAAGAAACTGAGATAAACGGACAGGGACCTGATATAGCAGAGGATGAACTAGAGGCCTTGATGATGAAAGTGGACCATATTCAGGATGGTGACACTTTAGTTCTTGCTGGAAGTATTCCAAATACTTTGCCGGACGATACTTATGAGAGAATGCTTGAGCGAATCTCAGACAAAGACGTTCGCATAGTGGTTGATGCTACAAAGCAGCTTTTAGTTAATTCATTAAAATATAAACCATTCCTAATTAAGCCAAACAAACAGGAACTTTCTGAAATCTTTGACGTGGACGTTCAGACTAAAGAGGACATAGTCACTTACGCAAAGAAACTTCAGGATATGGGCGCTAGGAATGTACTAATCTCACTGGGCGGAGACGGTGCTATGCTTGTGGATGAGGACGGACAAATTCACGAGGCTGGCGTTATTAAGGAGAAGGTTGTTAACACTGTAGGGTCTGGCGATTCTATGGTGGCTGGTTTTGTAGCTGGATACGAAATGAAAAACAGCTACTCTTATGCTCTTACTCTTGGAAGTGTTTGCGGAAATGCTACTGCTTTCCTTCCATGGCTAGCGACAAAGGAAAAGATTAACGAACTTCTTGAAAAATTTTAGGTAATTAAATTTTCGGATTTTAATTATATATGCAAAAATTACAAAGGAGGTAAAAAGATGCGTATTAAAGACTTACTAAAAGTTGATAGCATTGAGCTGGGCGTGGCCGCAGCGGATAAAAATGCTGTCATCGAGAAACTGGTAGACCTCCACGACAAAAGTGGAAACTTAACTGATAAGGATGCTTTCACCAAAGACATTCTTGCGCGTGAAGAGATGGGCACTACTGCTATCGGAAATGAGATTGCCACTCCTCACGCTAAGAGCACAGCTGTTAAGGCTCCAGCACTTAGTGCCATCACTGTTCCTAGTGGTGTCAACTATGATGCTCCAGACGGCGCAGACTGTAAACTGTTCTTTATGATTGCTGCTACTACTGATGGCGATGTTCATCTAGAAGTTTTAGCAAATCTAATGAGAATGATGATGGATGAAGAGTTTACTTCTAAGTTAAAAGCGGCTCAGACTCCAGAGGAGTTCTTGGGTATTATCGAAGCCAAAGAGGCTGAGAAAGAAGCTGAGGCTGCTCCTGCTGCTGCAGAGGCTCCAGCGGATGAAAAATTTATCTTGGCTGTAACAGCTTGTCCTACTGGTATTGCTCATACTTATATGGCTGCCGAAAACCTAGAAAAGGCCGGCAAAGAAATGGGCATTAACATCAAGGTAGAGACAAACGGATCTGGCGGTGTTAAGAATGCACTTACTGCTGATGACATCAAAAACTGTGATGGTGTTATCATAGCAGCTGACAAGAGCGTTGAAACAGCTAGATTTGATGGAATACCTGTTCTATCTACAAAGGTAGCTGATGGTATTCACAAACCAAAAGAATTAATTGAAAAAATATTAAGTGGTGATGTTCCAGCATTTAAGGCTGACAAAGCTGAAGTAGCTGACTCTAAAGCAGGGGACGGCGACAGCTTCGGACGTAAACTATACAAACACTTGATGAATGGTGTATCACACATGCTACCATTCGTAGTAGCTGGTGGTATCTTTATCGCAATCGCATTCTTGATTGATAGTATCGCTGGCGTAAAAATGGACGGAAACTTCGGTACAGGAACTCCTGTATCAGCATGGTTTAAGACTATCGGTGGATATGCATTTAACTTTATGCTTCCAGTACTAGCTGGATTTATCGCAATGTCGATAGCAGACAGACCTGGTTTGTTAGTTGGTATTGTCGGTGGTTTGTTAGCATCTAGTGGTGCTACATTTATGGATCCTGGTGCTGCAAAGACAGTTCCATCTGGATTCTTAGGCGCATTGCTAGCTGGTTTCCTCGCTGGTTGGATTATGAAGTTATTCGAAAGACTATGTGAT
>CAMVRH010000076.1 GCA_947169835.1 uncultured Lachnospira sp.
TATGCAATAAACTCTTCATTTGTCACACCACGATCTATCAATTCTGCCTCATTAAGCTCAACTGGAACTGTAGATGTGACATCCAAACTATCGTAATAATGTTTTGTCTCGTCATTCCATACATACACATTATAATCAAAAACAAAGTCTATATCTACTAAATCTTTAAGGAAGAAATACTGTTCAATATTTCTAATCAACACTCCATCTGTCTGCTTAATGATCTTTAAATAATTATCTTTGATTAGTTTAATATCGTTTTTACGTGCTACATATGGAAGTGCAATGTAAACACTTATATTTTTTTCTTTAACTAGTTCTATTCCATTTTCAACATCGTCAAATGGGAATAAATTTAAATCTACATAAACTCTATCTATAAAATCCCTAGACAAAGTTTCTTTCAACTGATCAAACGATGAAACTGAAACTGTAATCAATCTTTGCTCATTATTTGTCTCTTCTTTAACAGTTTCTGTTTCCTCTATTTCTTCACACTTTCTTTTAAACTTAGCAAGTGATTTTTCATAAGCTAAATCTAGATACTTTCTTCTTACATCATTAATCTCTGATACTGGTAAGAAAGTATTATCATCCATATCATACTCAATATCTTCAAATACAAAATCTGTATTACCAGTTTTGTTTACATGTTTATTTAATGTATCAAGTTCAAGCGGCATATTCTGAGCTTCTTCAACATCAGAACCGCTAACTGTTATTTGTTCACCATCTACTTCCCCAGAGATTTCAAAAGGTTCTCCCACCTTACATTTAACATTAATATACAATGGTTTCATTAGAGTTTTATTAGAATATTTGTCACGCAAGTATTCTGTGAACTCTCTATTTTCCTCTCTGAAAGCTGGTTCTTTAAGTGAAATCATTTCGCGACCATTCTTAGTATAGAAATAGCTTTCATTAAAACCGTGTCTGTTAAACAAGTCCATTAAAAGTTTGATATCAGATTCTTCCACTTCAAACTTTTCACCATTCAAAATCATATCTAAGTACTTTCTATAGATGCTAACTACACCACAGACATACTCTTTCTTTTTCATACGTCCTTCTATTTTTAGAGAAGTTACACCTGAATCAATAATGTCTGGCAACAAATACAAAGCACAAATATCTTTTGGACTTAAAATATATTTTTCATCCGATTCATTTATAAGCATTCCATCATAAATTACATCATAAGGTAATCTACAAGGCTGTGCACATCTTCCTCTGTTTCCACTTCGTCCACCTATAAAACTGCTAAGCAAACACTGTCCGGAGTAACAATAACAAAGAGCGCCATGAACAAAAGACTCTATCTCTATGTCTGTACCTTTCAAGTCTTTAATTTCATCAATAGATAGCTCTCTTGGAAGAACTACTCTTTCCGCCCCTAAATCTTTTAACCATTTAACTGTCTCTTTCCCACTAATTGTCATTTGAGTACTAGCATGTATTTTTAATTCAGGGAAATGTTTTTTAACGAATAACAACACTCCAACATCTTGAACAATTACACTATCTAGACCATTTTCATATAGAGGACGCAAAAAATCATAGAGATCATTTTTAATCTCTTTATTTTTTAGAAGAGTATTTATCGTTAGATAAACTTTGCGACCATTAAGATGTGCATAGTTTAAAACATCGATAATCTCTTCAGTATTTAGATTTTCTGCATTTGCTCTAGCACTAAAGTTTTCACCACCTAGATAAATGGCATCAGCTCCAGCATTAATAGCCGCTATAGCTATATCATATGAGCCGGCAGGTGCTAATAGTTCTACATCTCTTTTCATAGTCTTATCCTAAACAAGATTCATTAAAATATCATTAAAACGTTAAAAACGACCAGGCCGTTAAGCCTGATCGTTTATAATTATTATTTTGATTGTAGTCTGATGATTTCTTTCTCAAGCTCTTTAATCTTTTCCAGTGCATTTTCTAATTCATCAGTAGCTGTCTGTGCTTTAGCATCCGACAGGATCAACTCATGTTTCAAATCATACACTTCTTTTTCCTTGATACTTAAATCATCTTCTAATAGATCTGCTTGTTTCTTTGCCTTGAAGTAATCATTAGCAATGTTGATTTCAAGAAGAATGCGTTGCATATCTGGCTTCTGCATTCTGAAATCTTCATTTTTCTTAAATTCTAAAATCATATTATTGATGTATGAAGCGACTTTTTGTAAGTATGCTTCGCTTTCGAAACCACCGATATTGTAAATCTTACCATCGATGACCACATCAATATAATTTTTTGACGACATAATTAATTACTCCTTTTAGCAAAATAGCTAGTCTATTATAGCATATTATTTAGTCTTTTTCTTCTTAACTTTAGACCATTTACCCCAAATCAAAGTTCCGTTGTAGCTCTTAGCTCCTCTAACTCTGATGAAGTATTTTTTCTTTTTCTTTAGACCCTTGAATGTCCATTTAGTCTTTGTAGTAGTTTTCTTCTTAAGACCCTTCTTGAAGTTCTTCTTAAGAGCAACCTGTACCTGGTACTTCTTAGCGCCTGAAGCTTTATACTTAACTGTTAATTTCTTCTTAGCAGCTTTAACGCTCTTAACATTAGCTTTTCCAGCTGCAGCAGCTTTATTTCCAGCTAATACCTTGAAGTCTTTAACTTCAACTTCACCACTCATGTTATTCTCGTCTTTAAACTCTTTCAAGTATGGACCAAATGCCATCTTGATACCCATTGTAGGTGATGAAGCTTTCTTCTGATAATCAGCTTTGTCAGATGGAACTAAAACTTTCATAGTAACATTAACATAATCAGTATTTCTGCTGTCCATACCAATTAGGTTATTGAAATCTTTAGTCTTTGTCATTACATTCTTTCCTGCATATGTAGCTGTCATTCCCTGTACAGCAAGAGCTGCTCCATCAGGATCATTATTATCATACGCTTTAATGTGGAAGTGTTTTACATAGTTGTACTTTCCAGTACCTTCTGTGTAATGACAATCTTTACCTTCCCAGTTCTTAAGACCTTTGATTACTGTAGTGTCATCACACTTTGTAATCTCGTTCTTTAGAGTACTCTTAACCTTGAAAGAAACTGTGTAGTAACGTCCTCTTTCAACAGGAACAACCTTAGTTGTTGTAACACCCCAAGGGTTTGACTGAACAACAGCACCTGTCATTGGGTTGTAGTTAGCACTCCAACCAGTACTTGTTACGTCAAGTACAAATTTGTCAGCTGCAGAACTCTTAAATTTAGCACATTCACCATATGTGTAGTATGCATCAAGTTTACCTTTAGCAGCCTGAACAGCAGCTTTATCAGCCTTAATGTTCCATACCTGGTGTGCTTTGTTAAGTTCTTTCTCCCAATCACCTTTGTCTTCAGCATTATTTCCGTGGATTGAGTATGAACTCCAGCCCTTACCTGCTGAAACGTCAGTTCCTGGATTCTGAGCACTAACAATGCCTGACAAACCTAATACAAGTGTCAATGTTAGTACGATAGAAATAATTCTTTTCATTTTAAAAATCTCCTTTTCTTTTAAATTCGCTACATATAAATATAGCAATTTTACTGTTCTTTTTCAATACCAAGATGCTTGTATGCAAGGTCTGTAGCAACCCTTCCACTCTTAGTTCTTTGGATAAATCCGTTCTGAATTAAGTATGGTTCATACACATCTTCAAGTGTGCCGGAATCTTCGCCTATGGCGGCTGCTATAGAGTCGATTCCCACTGGACCTCCGCCAAATTTCATAATGATAGTTTCAAGTATTGTTCTATCTCCTTTGTCGAGTCCAGATTTATCTACATCTAGCTTATCAAGTGCATCGTTAGCCACTTCTTTTGTGATAACTCCGTCGTATTTAACCTGGGCAAAGTCCCTAACTCTTTTAAGTAGTCTATTTGCAAGTCTAGGTGTGCCACGCGATCTTCTTGCGAGTTCTAATGCACCTTCATCGTCTATCTGTACATCAAGTCTATCTGCCGATTTAATAATGATTTCTTTAAGTTCATCTACCGAGTAAAATTCTAGTTTAGCAATAATACCAAATCTATCTCTTAAAGGAGCTGTTAAAAGTCCCGCTCTAGTAGTTGCTCCTATTAACGTGAACTTTGGAAGATTAAGTCTAATTGATCTAGCTCCCTGGCCCTTTCCAATCATAATATCGATTGAATAGTCTTCCATGGCTGGATATAAGACTTCTTCCACCTGTCTGTTAAGTCTGTGAATTTCATCGACAAACAAAATATCGTTCTCTTGAAGTCCATTTAAGATGGCAGCCATCTCTCCTGGCTTCTCAATAGCCGGTCCACTTGTTACTTTAATGTTAACCCCCATTTGTAATGCAATTATGAGTGCTAAAGTGGTCTTTCCAAGGCCTGGAGGGCCATAAAATAACACGTGATCTAAAGGTTCATTTCGATTCTTTGCAGCTTCGATATAAACCTTAATTTTCTCTTTAATAGCTTCCTGACCTACATAATCATCTAGATTTTGTGGTCTTAAGCCTTTTTCTACCGCTTTGTCTTCAGTAGTGACTTCAGTTTTAATAATTCTCTTATCTGACATAATCAAATTCCTTTAACCAATTAGCATCAAAGCTTTCTTTAACATATCTTCCACGCTCATATCTTCTGTCTCGTCTATACGTTTGACAGCAGATATAGCTTCTGATTTCGAATATCCTAATTCCACAAGCGCATCAACCACGTCAGTAGATAACGAACTATCTGCAGAACCTTTTTCTGGGACAAAGTCCTCTACGCCCTCAATTTCAATCTTATCTTTTAGTTCAAGAACAATGCGTTCAGCAGTTTTTGCTCCCACACCAGGTGAACTAGCAATAGTCTTCGAATCGCCGCTAACAATAGACATCTTAAGCATATCACCAGGGCATGTAGAAAGTATTCCCAAAGCAATCTTTGGTCCAACTTTATTAACTGTCAAAAGAAGTTTAAACATTTCAAGATTCTCCCTGTTCAAGAATCCATAAAGCTGCATAGCATCTTCTTTCACATTAAAGTAAGTGTGGAGTTTAACCTCTTCGCCTTCGCCTATAACACTCAGATCATCATTAGTCATAAACACAGAGATTCCAATTCCATGATTATCCACAATCACTTTTTCAGTATCAACATATTCAACTATTCCTGATACGTATGAAATCATA
>CAMVRH010000077.1 GCA_947169835.1 uncultured Lachnospira sp.
TATCTGAATCTGGTGACACATCTCCTGTCAGTGTTCCATCCTCAGTCTCTTCATTGTACTGAACATAAACACCCTGTGCCTCCGAAAAATCAATTGGATCTTCGCTTACCAAGCCACTTCCATATCCAGCTTTAGTTAAAAGATTAGATTCAAGCGATGATAGTTCTCCAAACATCCAGCAAGCACCAAAGTATTTCTGGTCCTTAACAGATGTATATGGTGCCATATATGAAGAAGGAACCGAGCCTCTTTTTTTAGTTCTCTTAGGCTCTTTATAATCTTCATTTATAACTATTCTGCTTCCACTTTTATCTCTAATATGAGTTCTGTGAAATTTCTCCACATCCTTCTTTAGTCCATCAACCACATTTTCAATTACATCAGCACGCGAAACAGCCTTTGTATCAACTACAAAAGCATTTGTGCTAATCATTGAAATCGCTAGAGCGATAGCTATTACACATGATGTTATTCTTTTTTTCATAATATCCCTCCGAACAATTCTGCCCTTTAATTATACTATAATTTGCCCTTTATTTATAGCGCAGAATAACTCTGTAATTGATATTAAAACAACACTTTGATATATTTAAAATGATAATTAAGTTCGGATAAAAGAGGTTAGAAAATGAATTTTGGAATAATAGGCGCAGGAAATATAGCAAATACTTTTGCTACCACTCTCACTCAGATGAGTGAGCCAACTGCTTATGCCATAGCATCTAGAAGTATGGAGAAAGCTGAAGAATTCAGAGACAGATACGGCATGGAAAAGGCATATGATTCTTACTCAGCTTTGGTGAATGATCCAGATGTGGATGTGATTTATATCGCTACTCCTCACTCATTCCATTATGAGCAAGCAAAGATGTGTTTGGAAAACGGCAAGCACGTTCTAGTGGAGAAAGCATTTTGCGCTAATGCGCCTCAGGCAAAGGAAATAATAGATTTAGCCGAGAGCAAAGGTTTGTTTTTGGGAGAGGCTATGTGGACTAGATTTATGCCACTTGCAAAGAAGCTTCGTGAGTTGTTGGATGACGGTGTGATAGGCGATGTTATGTATATGACCGCTAACCTTAACTTTCCTATGATGCACAAAGAAAGGCTTATTAAAGCAGAGTTGGCAGGCGGAGCTTTACTAGATGTCGGAATCTACCCTCTAACTGCTGCTTCTCTTATTATGGGAGATAATATAAAAGATATAAAAGCTACTGCTCTTTTAAATGACGAGAACATGGATTTAGTTGGACAGTACATCCTTACCTTTGACGAGGGAGGAATTGCATATCTAAACTCAGGAATGTGCTTTGAGAGCGACGGAAACGCTGTTGTAATTGGAACGAATGGTTCTATTGTTATGGAGGGTGTAAACTTTATTAGAGGACTTAGAATTTTTGACGGGAACCATGATGAGGTAGATTATATTTCCTTTGAAGATGTCGAAAAGTATCCTTACAAAAACGGCGAGCAAATAACTGGCTATGAATACGAGGTACTTGGTTGCATCGATGCAATAAAAAAAGGACACACACAGTGTCCTGAAATTACTCATAAAGAAACTTTGTTTATGATGGAAACAATGGATGAGATAAGAAGGCAGATGGGCGTTATTTACCCTTTTGAATCTTAAGCGTTCTTAAATAATCCTTTTGTTCCTTAGTTATACGATAACTTTCAATAGACTTTTGGATTGCTTTGTTGTGAGTCCAAGAGTCTAATTTTTTGTCCTCAATAAATGGAATGATATCATCCCACTGCTTAGCCAAAGCTGTCGCAAAGTACCAAGCAATCATCATTTTTACATAGTACTCATCTGAACGAACTCTAGCAACCAATCTTGGATACTTTAACTCAAAGGCATCGTCCAAGTAATGTTCCATAAGCATTCCGATTCCGAAACGCTTAGTGTAAGTTAAATCTGATGCTATCCACTCTCTTATATGTTTGTACAAATCCTTTAGGTTTGTCTTAAATACTTTTGGTGAAAGTTGATCACATGTGGCCCAGTTATCGACATATGGCAAAAACTTTTCTACTTCTTCCACTGCCTTATCATAATCCTTCATGCCAGATACAATAAACGCGTGGAGCTGATTCATATCAAAGTATTTGTGTGGAAGATTATTTAGAAATACATCTATATCTTCCCTCTTTGCCATTTGCTTCGCTAACTTCCTGGACGCAGGAGTTCTAACACCTATAATAGTTTTCTCATCTACTGTAGGCATCAGTTTCTTGTGAAAATCACGATATTCTTTATCCTGGAGTTTAAATAACTCTTTTTCTATATCTTTAGTTATCATCCTATTTCCTTATTGAATCCATAGCTACTGGGAATTCGAAGTATGTTTCTGGATATGGTTCATTTTTCAAAGTAAAATGCCACCACTCAGTGTCTATCGGCTCAAAACCACCGTCCACCATTAGTTTTTGTAGTATCATTCTATTCTCGTACTGCTCTTCAGTAATATCCTTGTAATCCGGATGAGAGATTTCGTCAAAGAAGTCGAAAGGACTTCCCATATCTAGTTCTTTGCCGGTGTCCATATCTACTAAAGTTAGATCTACAGTACTTCCTCTACTGTGCGTAGATTTAGATGCAATGTATCCAAGTTTAAACAAGTCGTGCTTATCAATGTCTGGGTAGAAAAATGTTTTCATCTTCTGGTCCAAATCTTCAATCTCCCAAAGTACAAAGTGCTTAACAGCCTTGGCAGGTCTGTAGGCATCAAAAATCTTCAAACGATAACCTTGCACGTTTGCTATATTAGCTACATCCTTTAAAGCCCTAGCCGCTTCCTTTGTTAGAAGCGCGATAGGCTCTTCGTAGCCGTCCACTCTCTCACCTACAAAGTTGTAAGTGGAAAAATATCTAATTTCTTGAATAATTCCTGGCACATAGTCCGATAGTAAAACAAATCCCGAACTATCCATTGACATTTCTTTTTGAATATCCATTTATTAATCCTTCTTCAAGTTTGCGTAAGCTTCGCCCATCAAAAGATGTGGGTACTTACCATTTTTATCTGCCTTAGGAATAAAGTCAAAATCGGCTTTGTCTTGGAATACCATACAAATATCGCTTCCTCCAAATAGGAAGTATCCCATAGGTTCGCCCTTCTTAACTTCATCGCCCACTTTCAAATCTTTCTCCCAGTTACATGAACAAATCTGGCTCATTCCGATTGGAAGAATTGCAACATAGCCGTATTCCTTTGTATCAATAACAACTAGGTCTCTAGTTTCAATCATTTGCCATCCAGGAACTTGATCTACCAAAACATACTTCTGGTTTTTCTTATCCCAAACAGTGATTCCACCTGCTGCGTTTGTTCCCTTAATCTTCGTGAGCTCTACTATCTTTCCGCTAACAGGGAAATGATATCTATGATAATCATTTACATCAAGGAATGTATGTGTGAAAGTTCCATTATTGAATCTATTTTTATACTTACTTTCTGGTCCGATTAAATCTGAAATCTTATCAAGCTTAGCCGCCTTAACAATTACACCGTCTTTGTCTTCGTCTTCAATCTTTCCGTTCTTATCTATATCCCACTCACCCTGCGGAGTAGAATCTGCCGGAGCTACTACTTCTGTATCTGAAATCGGTCTAACTCTTGGACTAACTAACTTCCTTGAGAAGAAATCGTTGTAACTTGTCCAAATGTTTTTGTCAGCATACCAACCTTTGTCCATTCCAAATCTCTTGTCGGATTTCGCCAACTCATAATATTCATCATTCCAACTGTCTTTTGTTGAAAGGAATTTGCCCCACTCGTCAGCATACTCTTTACACCAACTCTTGATTGGTTCATGATACTGAAGTGTTGGGTAATAGTATCCTTTACCCTCAAGCTCTTTAAGTGGCTGATCCACCAAGAACCAGAAATAATCTACCGACTGATCTATATGCTCATATAATTTATCACTCTTTTTGCCAGGAATTACATTCCATGGTTCGCAAGTAGCTGCCCAATCCGTGAACTCATATAATTCATCTAGGCTTTGCGCTGGATTTGTGCTTTTATCTGGATTAACCTTCTTGGCCTTCGCCAAAGACTTTTCCATCAGTTTCTTTAACTTAGGATCTTTGTCGAGCAGTTTTTGTAAGTCTTTAGTCATCTTACTATGCTCTGATTTCTTTGTTTCTACCTGCGCAGTAGTCTGCTTGTTGTCAGTGCTTGTGCCGCAACCAACAACCAAAGTTGCTGACATAGCAACAGCTAAAAAAAGTGCTAATATTCTTTTCATTTTTATTATCCTCCGTTCAAATCCACTAGTATTATTTTATCTTTTTTTAAGCCCTTAGTCTATAATTATTATCACTTTTGAAGGAAGATTTGTGGTATTATTATAATAGAGTATAAAAATATTGTTTTGGACGGATTTAGGAACAATAAAGGAGGAGAATATGAAGAAGTTTAGAATTATCACAAGTATAGTTCTATCTATTGCGTTGCTTGCAGGTTTGGTTTCAACTTTTGCTGCTCCTTGCACTAACGTATATGCAAAGTCCAGAGGACAAACTAGTGAATACACAAGCATAAATGAATATGTGGACGAATTCTTTGAAAAAGATTTATATGTAGATACAAATAAGTATCCTTCCGAACTAGAGGATATTTATAATCATGTGACTGATTTTATAACCAAAAACTACTCTTCTTTGAATAAGAAAAAAATTCAAGAAGAACTAGATTACCTCAAAGGCGCACTTAGAGTTTTTGTCATACTACAGCTTGATAAAACATTGCATCTCCAAAAACTCAGAAAGAGAATAGAAACATTTATTGAAACGGTTGAAACAGCTTTAGCGGCTCAATCGTTCAAAGAAAACGTTGAACAATTAGTAGATAACTTTAATGTTGCCAAGAAAGAATCCAAACGAGTCTTTGAAGTTTTCAAAAATCAGATTAAAGGCAAAAAGGTTTTAGAACTAGCTGAATACTTCTTGTCTCGCAAAACACAAGGTGCAATTGTTCACCACATACTAAATATTGATGGCATCTTATTTAAGAATGTAGACATTGATGCGTTTGTACCAGAAGTGTTTGCTAATAAGAAGACTAAGCAAGTTACGGATAAAATAAAATATGTTGCAGATATTGGCGTTACATATAATAAG
>CAMVRH010000078.1 GCA_947169835.1 uncultured Lachnospira sp.
TCTTCTAAAGAATATTTTGACATAATAAAATGCACCTCC
This sequence comes from uncultured Lachnospira sp., assembly GCA_947169835.1. Taxonomy (GTDB): domain Bacteria; phylum Bacillota; class Clostridia; order Lachnospirales; family Lachnospiraceae; genus Eubacterium_G. Next base: position 40 of record CAMVRH010000078.1, read on the forward strand.
AAATGTTTAGATTATTCGTCTAACATTTGGGGTGCACTTCATAAAAGCCTCTCTTTTTTATTATTTATTCTTCTGTAAATAATGCTGTTGAGTAATATCTATCACCACTATCTGGTAGCAACGCCACTATTGTTTTGCCTTTGTTCTCAGGTCTCTTTGCTAGTTCTATTGCTCCGTATAATGCGGCTCCAGATGAAATACCAACTGAGATACCTTCCTTCTTAGCCAAATACTTAGCTGTCTCAAAAGCTTTCTCGTTTGGCGCCTTAAAGACTTCGTCAAAGACATCTGTGTTTAAAACGTCTGGCACAAATCCAGCACCGATACCTTGAATCTTATGTGGGCCTGCTTTTCCTTCAGATAAAACAGGTGAATCTTCTGGCTCTAAAGCCACCACCTTAATGTCAGGGTTCTGCTCCTTCAAGTATTCGCCAACACCAGTTACTGTTCCGCCAGTACCAACGCCTGCGATAAAGATATCAACATCACCGTCAGTATCCTTATAGATTTCAGGACCTGTAGTAGCTTTGTGAATCTTTGGATTTGCTGGGTTTACAAACTGTCCAGGAATGAAGCTGTTTGGAATTTCATCAGCTAGTTCCTGTGCCTTTGCAATAGCACCCTTCATTCCGTTAGCGCCGTCAGTCAATACTAATTCTGCGCCGTAAGCTTTTAAGATGTTTCTTCTCTCAACACTCATAGTGTCAGGCATTGTAAGGATAATTCTATAACCCTTTGCCGCAGCAATAGCTGCTAAACCAATACCAGTGTTTCCTGATGTAGGCTCAATAATAACTGAACCTTCTTTTAATTTACCTTGTTCTTCTGCGTCATCTAACATTGCTTTCGCAATTCTATCTTTAACGCTTCCTGCTGGATTAAAGTACTCTAGTTTAACTAAAATCTTAGCCTCTAATCCCAAATCTTTTTCTATGTTTGTCACTTCAACTAATGGAGTGTTTCCGATTAGTCCAAGTGTTCCTTTATATATATTCGCCATTTTTCTTTACCTCTCTTCGATTAATTATACACTATTATTTTATTGCAGCAAATCCGTTTTCTAGATCACCAATAATATCATCGATATTCTCAGTACCAATAGAAAGACGAATTGTGCTTCCTGTTATTCCAATATCTGCCAACTCCTCAGTTGTTAACTGTGAGTGTGTAGTAGATGCTGGATGAATTACAAGACTCTTAAGATCCGCTACGTTTGCAAGTAGTGAGAAGATCTTTAAGTTGTCGATAAACTTCCATGCTTCTTCCTGTCCGCCTTTAATGTCAAATGTAAATATTGAACCACCACCGTTAGGGAAATATTTCTTGTATAGTTCGTTGTTTGGATGATTCTCCAAAGATGGATGATTTACATGCTCTACCTGTGGGTGGTTGCTCAAATACTCAACCACTTTCTTTGTGTTTTCTGCATGTCTTTCTACTCTTAGAGACAATGTCTCAATTCCCTGCAATAGCAAGAATGCATTGAAAGGTGAGATTGCTGCTCCAGTATCACGAAGCAAGATTGCTCTAATGTAAGTAACAAATGCTGCTGGTCCTACTGCATCATAGAAAGATACTCCATGATAACTTGGGTTAGGATCCGCTATATTAGGGAACTTACCAGCTGCCTTGTAATCAAATTTTCCTGATTCAACAATAATTCCACCCAATGTAGTTCCGTGTCCACCTAAGAACTTTGTCGCAGAATGAACTCCGCTATCAGCACCATGCTCAAATGGTCTGATTAAATATGGTGTACCAAAAGTATTATCAATTACTAATGGGATATTGTTTTTGTGCGCAATTTCTGCTAGAGCATCGATGTCAGGAATATCACTGTTTGGATTTCCAAGTGTCTCGATAAAGATAGCTCTAGTATTATCCTCTATAGCATTCTCTACTTCCTCTAGATTGTGGATATCTACAAATGTTGTGCTGATATCATACTGTGGAAGTGTGTGCGCCAAAAGGTTGTATGTACCACCGTAAATGCTCTTCTGAGCAACGATATGACCGCCATTTGCAGCCAAAGCCTGGATAGTATAACTAATAGCTGCAGCACCTGAAGATAATGCTAATGCAGCACTTCCGCCTTCTAGGGCAGCTACTCTCTCTTCTAACACACCCTGTGTAGAGTTTGTTAATCTACCGTAAATGTTTCCAGGATCAGCTAGTCCAAATCTGTCAGCTGCATGCTTGCTGTCATGGAAAACATATGCTGTTGTTTGATATATAGGAACTGCTCTAGAATCCGTTGCTGGATCTGCCTGTTCCTGACCTACGTGTAACTGTAATGTTTCAAATTTATAATCACTCATTTTATTAATCTCCTTATTTTTAAAATTTTATTTTTGTTTACTATAATAATCATCTAATGCGTTCTGAATAGCTTCTTCAGCTAAAACTGAACAATGAAGTTTGTGCGCAGGAAGTCCATCCAATGCTTCTGTTACTGCTTTGTTAGTAAGTTCCTTCACCTCTTCTAATGGCTTACCCTTAATTAACTCTGTAGCCATAGAACTGGAAGCTATTGCGCTGCCACATCCAAATGTTTCAAACTTTACGTCTTCCACAATACCATCTTTTATCTTAAGATAAATCTTCATGATATCGCCGCACTTAGCGTTCCCAACTTCTCCTATTCCGTCTGCATCTTCTATCACTCCTACATTTCTAGGATTTAGAAAATGATCCATTACTTTTTCACTATAAAGTGCCATTTATTTTTCTATGGTTAAAACCATATCTCCTTTCGGTTTATGTTTGCGGGTACCTTCTTTTCGAATTATAAAATGAATTCTCTCTTTCCTTCCATCAAATCACGCCAGACCGGTGAAAAACTTCTGAGTTTTTCTACCACTTCCTCCACGCATTCTGCAATATAGTCCACCTCTTCTTTAGTGGCATCCTCTCCTAGACTTATTCTAAGAGAACCATGGGCCACATCGTGCACTCTTCCAATTGCTAGAAGCACATGACTAGGATCTAGTGAACCAGATGTACAAGCACTGCCTGATGAAGCGCTAATGCCTTTCTCATCAAGTAAGAGAAGCAATGACTCACCTTCTATTCCTTCAAAACAAAAATTAACGTTTCCTGGGAGTCTACAGACTTCATTTCCATTCAGTGCAGAATGAGGAATCATTCTCAACTTCTTTATTAATCTATCTCTAAGCGACATAAGTCGCATTCGAGTGTCCTCCACGTTTTTCAAAGACTCATTGAGAGCTACAGTCATAGATGCAATAGCTGGCACATTTTCAGTTCCTGCTCTTTTGCCTCTCTCCTGTGCTCCGCCTTCTATTAAGTTAGTTAGGTTTATTCCCTGCTTAACATATAGAAAGCCTATTCCCTTTGGTCCATGAAATTTATGTGCAGATGCAGAAAGCATATCAATATTATCAATTCCTACACTGATTGGTATATGACCAATAGCTTGTACAGCATCTGTGTGGAATAATACATTGTGTTTTCTACAAATTCTACCGATTTTGTTTATTGGCTGAACTGTGCCAATCTCATTGTTAGCATACATAATTGTAACTAAGCAAGTATCTTCTCGTATGCTATCTTCTAAATCTTCTAATTTTATAATGCCGTTTTCATACACATCTAGTAAAGTGATTTCAAAGCCTTCTTTTTCTAGTTTCTCTAATGTATGTAAAACTGCATGATGTTCAATCTTTGTAGAGATGATATGTTTCTTGCCTTCTCTCTTTCCAATCTCTGCCGCAGAAATAATTGCCCAGTTATCAGATTCGCTTCCACCTGATGAAAAGAATATTTCCTTTGGCGAAGCCCCGATCAAAGTAGCTATCTCTTCTCTACTATCCTCTAATACTTTCTTGGCATTTTGTCCAACCTTGTAAAGACTAGATGGATTGCCAAAAGTGTCTTTCATTACGCTATTTAGTTTTTCTAATGCAGCATCACTTATCTTTGTAGTAGCTGCGTTATCGGCGTATACCTTCATAGCCTTTCTCCTTTTTTAATGTTTTTCAAAATACCTCTTGAAAAATATTTAGATGTATTATATAGTTATTTACCTACTAAGTCAATAGGTTTTTAAAACTTTTTTTAAACAAATTTTTAAATGTTATGATATAGTGAAAGTGAGGATAAAATAGCTTATGAAAGGACATATGATAATGATTTCGACCAAAGGCAGATATGCAGTTCGAGTAATGATTGATTTGGCGGAACACAAAGATGAGAAGAATGTTCCACTAAAAGATATTGCCGAAAGACAAATGATTTCTAAGAAATATTTAGAGGCCATCGTCAAAGATTTAGTTTCCGCTAAACTTATTAAAGGGTCTTCCGGCAAAGGCGGTGGATATAAACTTATAAAGAACCCTGATGAGTATATAGTTGGTGAAATACTAGAAAGCACCGAGGGTCCTCTTGCTTCTGTCGCATGTATTGCAGATAAAAAGTTTAATTGCCCTCGAAAGAAGATTTGTCAGACACTTCCAATGTGGGAGGAATTTGACGGAATGGTCCATGATTACTTCTATAGTAAGAAACTAAGTGATTTGTTATAAAATAAAAAGGTTTTGCATCTCGCAAAACCTTTTCTTATGCCATAAATTTTGGAACATATGCTTTTACCAATATTCCATCTTCACTGTACTCTTCACTTATAAGTTGTCCATACTTTCTAATTCTATTTACTTCCCCTCCATCGGAATAAGGAATAACTTTTTCTATATAGACTCTCATTTCTTGTATAGCTTTCTCTAGCGCTTCGTCTATCAAATTTAGTCCTTCACCTTTTTTAATAGCAGCCTGCACTACATAGTCAGCATTCTCATCCTTTAGGACTGGTACCTCATCCAATTTATCAATCTTATTAAATACTGTGATTATAGTCTTATCTGTAACTTCTAGTTCACGAAGAGTCTCATAGACAGCCTTGATATTTTTATCCATAGCTGGATTTGAGCAATCCACAACATGAATAATAATGTCCGAATACTTTGCTTCCTCTAATGTACTCTTAAACGCATCAATCAAATGGTGAGGAAGCTTTCTAATAAATCCAACCGTGTCAGTAAGTAGCACTTCT
>CAMVRH010000079.1 GCA_947169835.1 uncultured Lachnospira sp.
AGAAACTTCGTCCACTATTATGACATCAGTCTCTAATGGATTTTGCTCGTTGTGTCCAAATGTAGCCTGATATTCTGTCTCGGTTTCGTCACCTACCACCTCAAGCATCCTGTGGATAGTCATAGCATCATGTCCTGTGGCTTCAGTCATTCTCTTTGCCGCACGCCCAGTAGGCGCCGCCAAAGAAACTTCTAGCCCGTCGCTTTCAAACATTTTTATAATCGCATTGATAGTGGTAGTCTTTCCAGTACCAGGTCCACCAGTAATCACTGACACACCGTGATTTTGTGTTGCGATGATAGCATTTCTTTGAAGTTCGTCCAAAGAAATATTTGTCAACTTCTCAATCGTATCCAACTTAACACCCATCATATAATCATCTTCGGGTGTATCTATATTTAAGTCTTCCAACTTGTTTGCAATAGTTCGCTCGGCATTCCAGAAAGGCATAGCAAAAACTGCTTCCTCTCCTTCTATCTCTTTCTTAACCAACCTCTTCTCCAAAAGAAGTTCGGTGTAGCACTGATCTAGAAGTTCCATATTGAAGCTACCATCAGATGTCTGGAACTGGTCGCGAAGTCCTAGCATATTTACTGTGGCTTCTACCATCTTTTCCTTTGGAAGATATGTGTGACCTTCCATGTTTGCAGCCTCCTGCAAAGCATACACCATTCCACTCTTAATTCGGATGGCAGCATGCACTTCCACGCCAGCGCGTCTTGCAATCTCATCGGCACGTTTGAATCCAATGCCCACCACATCGTCAGCCAATCTGTATGGGTTAGTCTTTATTACATCGTACACACTGTTGCCGTATGATTTATATATCTTTGTCGAGAGCGCTGGAGAAATGCCGTAGTCCTGCAAAAACATCATGACATCTCTCATCTCACGCATAGACTCAATCTGGTTGCAAATCTCCATGGCCTTGCGAATAGAAATGCCCTTTACTTCTGCCAGCATCTCTGGCTCTTCATCGATAATTCTAAAAGTATCATCCTGAAAACGGTTAACTATACGCTCGGCCAATGCTGGACCAATTCCCTTAATAGCTCCGGAGCCAAGGTACTTCTTCATCGCCTGTTCATCAGTAGCTGGCACCATGCGATAAGAATGCATCTTAATTTGTTCCCCATATACATCATGGAAAACTTCTTCACCCTCAACTTCTAGATACTCGCCCTCGCCCACATAGCCAAATACACCAGTACAAGTGTACTCGTTTGTGTCCTCAGACAGTATCAGAACCGCATAGCCGTTGTCTGGGTTTTGATATAAAATGTTTTCTACAAAACCAGTTACTGTTATCATGTTAACCTTTCTTTTAAATGTTACTAAAATTTATGTACTTTCTTTGTCGCACTAGCATTTAAGTGACTTTTAAACAAAATGTAAGCTGCCCCTTGGAATTGGGACAGCTTTTATTTTAATCTATTGTTTTGTTTTCCTTAGCAGCCTCATCTAGGAAATCTAGATACTGACCAGTTCCTATGGCCACAGCTGTCATTGGATCTTCTGCAGTCATTGTGTTGATGCCCGTCTTGGATTCAATCAACTCATCAATTCCGTGAAGTAAGCATCCACCTCCTGTCAGAACAATTCCTCTCTCTGCGATATCTGCCGCTAACTCCGGTGGAGTTTCTGTAAGCACTTTGTGGATTTCTTCCACCATAGTGTCTGAAACATCTCTTAGAGCCTCTTCAGTCTCGGCTGAAGTCACCTCCAAAACTTTTGGAAGACCAGTCACAAGGTTTCGACCGCTCACTTCCATAGAAGTTTTCTCCGCCTCGTTAAAGCAAGAACCGATTCCCACTTTAATCTCCTCGGCAGTTCTATCTCCAATCAAAAGATTATGTTTCTTTCTCATGTATTTGACGATGGCTTCGTCAAAGTCTTCACCAGCTAACTTTAGTGATGAACTAACTACGATTCCGCCTAGCGAAATAACAGCTAAGTCTGTAGTACCGCCACCGATATCTACTATCAAGTTACCGAATGGCAAGTTAACATCGATACCTGCTCCTATAGCAGCCGCCAAAGGTGCCTTAACTATAAACACTTCTCTAGCGCCGGCCTGGAATGTAGCATCCATTACGGCCTTTGTCTCCACCTCAGTAGCTCCACTTGGGATACTAACGCAAACTCTTGGCTTTCTAAAAGAGCGCTTACCCACAGCCTTCTGGATGAAGTAACGAATCATCTGCTCTGTAATTGAGTAGTCTGAAATCACACCCTGCTTGATAGGATGAACTGAAACGATGTTGCCTGGAGTTCTACCAATCATAAGTCTGGCTTCTTCTCCCACTGCCACAATTTTATCAGTGTCGCGATCTAGCGCAACAACACAAGGCTCCTTCAAAACCACGCCTTTACCTTTTATATAAACTAATATGCTCGAAGTACCTAAATCAATACCAATATCTGTCTCAAACACTTTAATTCCTCCTATGCAGTTTGAAAAAACACTGCACATTTTTTAATTTACACTGCTAACATTATAACTGTTTTCACTATAAAATAAAAGACTATATTTGATGTGATTTTCATTTTTTTGAAGCAATTTTTTGCCGATTTTCGACTAAAAAAATCACACCAAATTATTTTGACTTTTTTAAAACTTTCATATATAATCTCAATGTATCATTTTTAATGATACATTAAATTTAAATACATCATTTAAATGATGTATTAAGTTTTTCATACTCAACCTAGGGGTGAGATTCCCCTAGGTCCCCCGAAAATAATGCTCCACCTATTGGTGGAGCTTTTTTATTCGCTATCTATTCCAATTGCAGTAACTTGGTCTAGAGATAATCTGCCATTCTTGACATCTATTACTTGTTGTAGTAATGTGAGTATAGAAGGAGAGTCCGATCTATGTGTAGTCATTTTTGACGATAGTAGTCCGTAGGGCTCTTTTTCTATTGCCAACTCAATCAGTGTTGCTCTGTTAGATGCAGAATATATCTCTACAGCAACTCCCATCATATACTTTCCTTTAAAAATCCCATTAGCTATCTCAATAGGTGCTGAAATAACCAGTCTATCACTATTATGGTCATAATATGATTTATAGTAAATTGCACTACCATTTTCTAATACTTCTTTAATTGCACTAACACCATATGCCTTCAGTCCAGTAAAAGAATGAAAAATAATATCCCTAGCAGATTTGTTTGTCAAATAAACTAGGCCATACTTACTCATGGCTATATTCCCAATCGAGCGCAAATATTCTTTTAATTGATCTGATGGCTTCCCTCTATAGTTATTTAAAGGATTAGAATATATTGTTTTCACACAATTCATTTTAGCCACTTTTGCATAATTACTTCTAATAGTTTTGGCAGTAAAATGCTTTCTATCAATCGGAGCCAATAGATTACTTTCTTTTAAATTATTAAATAGCTTCTCACATATTTTTTTGATATGTATTTTTATATCTTTGTTTATAATAATTTCAGTAAATGTACCATCAAAAATGATATCCATACAATCCCCCTATCTTACAAATTTAGTTTTGTAATAATATTAGAATTATAGGATACCACTTCTCTTTGTTTTGTCAACATATTCTCTATGTGATTTTTATATTTTTTGAGCTTCTAACCATTTATATTCTTCATCACTCAAATGATCTTTGAAAACTCGTAATAGATTGTCATGATAATCTCTTAAGTACTCCTTCTCACCTTCACTCAATTCTTCCACTAGTATTAATTCTTTTTCATAAGTCACTAATGTTAAGTTTTCAAATCTAATCTCTCTGTTCTTTTTTACAGTATGAACAATATTCTCAATCCTTACCCCAAACTCGCCTTCCAAATATACACCTGGCTCATTCGAGAAAGTCATGTTCTCATATATCTTTGTGTTTTCGTTAAACACACGCCTTGGATACTCGTGAACATTTAGAAAATGTCCAAGCCCATGTCCTGTTCCGTGCTTGTAATCCAAACCTTTTTCCCTAATATATTTTCTAGCAATATTATCTAGTACATCACCAGTAGTTCCCTCTTCCACTTTCGCTAGCGCCACATCAATATGACCTTTCAAAACTGCAGTATACATTTCTTTCATCTTATCAGTAACTGGCCCAAGCGCAATAGTTCTAGTAGTATCTGTAGTCCCTCTCAAATACTGTCCTCCGGTATCCACCATAATTAGCCCCTCTGGCTTAATCACCTTGTTAGACTCTTCAGTCACATGGTAGTGAATATCTGCAGCACTCTCGTTATATGCAGGGATAGTCTCAAAGCTTGGCATCACGTAGTCTGCCACTTCACATCTCAACTCTTCCATCTTTTTCTTAACATCTATCTCCGTCAAAGACCCTGACTTCGCTTCTTTTTTAATCCAGCTAATAAACTTCATCCAAACCAAGCCATCGTCAAAGAACACATCTTTCATATTCCTAATCTGGACATCATTCTTTATCATCATAAGATCAGAAATCAATGTTTTGTCTTCTTCAATATTAATATCTCGCTCTTCCAATTCTTTTTGTTCAACCGAGACACCCAAATCAGCCAAATATCCACTCACTTCTTCAGAAATCTCTTGATTTACATAAAGTAGGATGCTATCTTCAGTCATTTCCAGTTCACAAAGAAACACTGGAGTAAACTTCTTCAAATCATCCGCATACTCTTCCCCTGCTCCTGCTCCACGTAAATTAAGAAGCCATGCTGCTTCCTCTGGCACAAATGTTTTTAAAACATCCACACCTCTCTCTAGCATCTGGCTTCTCACTCTCGCGATTTTGCTCGTAGCATCTTCGCCTTCGTATTTTGTATCGTAAATAAAAATCTCGCTCATCCTAATCTTCTTTTTCCTCGTCTTTTAATTCTTTTCCTTCGCCGCTTCTAAAAACTACTTCCACTTTGTCGCCGTA
>CAMVRH010000080.1 GCA_947169835.1 uncultured Lachnospira sp.
CTCCTACTTTTTTTGCTGATTCTATTTTTACTATTTCCTCTTCTGTTGTAATAAATCTTTTAGGATTTCGTAGTATTTTTTCTTTATAAGGTAAATGTTCTTCAAATTCATTCATCCATTCTATGTCATTTTCATCTTTATATTATTCGTCGTCTATGATATAGTCTACATTGCTTAGATCTCCTTTGTTAGGGGATGTGCTAACTACATCATCTTCATTGATTTTACAATTAGAACTGATATATTTTATATCTCCCTCCACCTGAACTTTCATAGGTGTGTATGTAGCTAGTATGCAGTCTTTCATCTTCTTAATATCTTTAGCTTTTACTGTCTCTTTAGAATGAGGTTTTTTAAATGTCCCTGTTATCTCACATTTGTCGTTGTCAGATATAGGCCCTATATAAAAACCGTCCTCTTCAAAGCCAGCATAGTTAAGCATATAGTTTTTGAAGTCATATGTCGTAACAAAATCCAACACTAAACTAGCTTCCTTTGAATTTGCTTGGAACTTTTCAACAGAACAAGCATCATCCACCGATGAATATTTGCTCTTGTTAAAATCTGCTACTTCAGTGTCAATCTCGTTTTCGAGTTGATCTTCATTATAGTATTTTTTATCAAATTTTTCGCATGAGCCATATTTGATAGCGCCATCGTCTTCTACATAAATGCCACTATCTCCAGCAGTAAGTTCGATATCTCCCATTGGGTCACATCCAACCAAAACTGCCATCATAGCCATAGACACTAAAAACAGTGCAATTTTTCTCATTTTAAGCTCCTAAAAATGTTTTATACCAATGTTTATTCTATATAAAATTAGTACTTATTTCAATATGATTTTATAAAAATTCTAGCGAATTAAAGTGTTTATCCACTCGTTTTTCCACATATGCGCCAATCACATCATCTAGCTGTTTCAAAATATCTTCTTTTACATTAAACGCAAAGAGTTTGTTCATAGATGAAGTAACAATATATTGAAGCGCATAGACTGTAGAAGTCTTAAGTTTTTTATCCTCCGGCAAAGTCTCATGACAATTCTCACATACCAGGCAATCGTGCGCTAGATCAAAGTAGTCTAAGTTTTCTTTGCTACCACATTTGCCGCAGGCAAAGACGTCTGGGTATTCGCCATTTATTACAAGCATTTTGAATTCGTAAACTCTTCTTATTAGAGTGAGTGGAATTTCGCTTTTTACCAAAGTCTTCATCGCCATGTAGATTAGGTTTAGCATCTCTCCCGCTTCTAAACCTTCTTTGGCGAAGTAGTCTGCTAATTCTAGGAAATACATTCCCATGTACATTTTGTCGGGGTCGGTTAGGTCGTTACTGAAGTAATCGCTTATCTGGATGTTGTTTATGCTGTAAGCGTTTCGACCTGGGTAAAGAGAAAATTTGCCAAACGCCATAGGTTGGCTGCCGGCAAGATAAGGGCTATTAGGTTTTCTTGCGCCACGAGCAAAAGCAGACATCTTGCCAAACTCCTTTGTCAAAATGACTACTCTTTTATCATACTCTCCAATAGGCATTGAAGAGAGAACTATTCCCGTTACCTCAACTTTTTCTACCATTACTTATCTGTATATCCGTAGTTCTTCATCAAGAACTCACTGTCTCTCCAGTCTTTCTTTACTTTAACCCAGAGTTGAAGGTTTACTTTCATCTCCAACTGCTGCTCGATTTCGTATCTAGCGTTCGAGCCAATCTTCTTAAGCATCGCGCCTTTCTTTCCTATAATAATGCCCTTGTGCGAATCCTTCTCGCAGATGATGGTCGCTTCTATATCTGTGATAGGGCCCTTCTTGGTCTCGCGCTCTTTCATAAGTTCAATAGTAACTGCGATTCCGTGTGGCACTTCTTCATTTAGTGCGTGAAGTGATTTCTCGCGGATAATCTCTGCTACAATCTGTCGCATTGGCTGATCTGTTAAGGTATCTTCATCATAATACATAGGGCCTTCCGGCAAATTGTTTAGAATCTCTTCCACTATCGTATCTACATTTTCTCCACGCATAGCTGATGCTGGGATTATCTCTTTGAAATCGAAAGCATCTTTGTAGGCGTTAATTATTTCTGGTACTTCTTCTTTCTTTACCGAGTCAATCTTGTTTATAACAAGGATGACTGGGATGTTAGTGCTCTTTAGTTCTTCTATTATGTGCTTATCGCCAGGGCCTAACTTTTTGTCAGGCTCCACTAACCAAAGAATAACATCGACCTCTTCAAAGGTCTTTTCTGCCACGTTCACCATATACTCACCAAGCTTGTTCTTTGCTTTGTGAATACCAGGCGTGTCTAGAAAAACTATCTGACCTTCATCAGATGTGTATACTGTCTGTATTCTGTTTCTTGTAGTCTGTGGCTTGTTAGATGTGATGGCAACCTTCTGTCCTATGATTTTGTTCATAAGTGTAGATTTTCCTACATTTGGTCTACCGATTAATGCCACAAAACCTGATTTGAAATTTTCGTTCATAATGTTTCCTTTTTTATGTAAACTAGATGTTTCTAATAGTTTTAAACATATCTTTGTTCTCTTCTATCGCGCTCTTCGAACCGATAACACAGATGTTTCCTTTGTCCATGGCTTCTCTGTAGCACTTTCCAAGTTTTCTGATATCTTCAAGCGATGTGTGAAGAAGTGCATATCTGTTCTTCTTTCTAGTTTCGTAATCATTTCCTGTGATATACAAAACCAATTCTCTTGTCACTGCTTCGCCAGTAGTTAGTGGTCTATCCACTCCGCTTATCGCACCGATGATAAATTTTCGAAGTGTTCTCTCGTCTGCGTCAAAGTTTTCAATATAATCAGCGGCATTTAAATATGTGTCGCTAGTAGATTTCAAGTTTGGATCTCTGTATGATGTGAAAATGACATCGCCAAACTTTGAAACTCTATTCATGCAACCATACGCTCCGCCTAGCACTCTGACATTATTCCACAAGTATTCTGTTCGCATAATGTTTGTAAGTGTGAAGAATGAACCTTCATAATCTCCGTCATACTTACCAGCTCTTGCTACGTACTGAACCTGACCAGGAGTGATAAATGCTTCATTCTTCTGCTCTGGCTCGTACTCCCAAGGGTCATCATTCTCTGCTTTGTCAAACAAGTCTTCGACGAAGTCCTTTGATAGTTCTTTTATCTTTTCGAAAGACTCTTTGCTTCCGCCGTAGTTTACAATCACTTTTCCTTTGACGAAGAGGTATTCTAAAGCGCCCTTTAAGTTGGCCGCAAACTCTTCTTTTTTCTCATCATAGTTTTCAAGTATGTCTGAGACAAAGTCGTAAAAACCGATACCCATTGCCTCGTCGCCCACGAACTCAGTCTTTGAGTAGTAGCTCTGCGCTCTGTTAGCCGCAACTACATGACCACTTGTGAGAATAGTCTGGTATGTGGCAGCCTTTGCCTCCTCTAGTAATACTTTCATTCTATCGTAATCATCGAACTTTGTAGTGTGGATGATTTCTTTTGCGTACTCGAATGGCTTTTCAATTTTGTCGTAGAACATCTTCGCGTGGATTTCTCCAGAGAATAACATCTCTTCTGTCTTCTCATTTGTGTTAGAAGATGCCATAAAGAAGAACTCGCCCAAGTTTTTGTCAATTTCGGCATTTAAATCTTTGTAACTGTAGTTTGCTGTATCGAGTGCTCCAAAGAATGTTCTAAACAACGCAATGTAGTTTAGATACTTCTTTGGTATTTCACCGGAATTGCAAATGAAAATCAAATAGCCAATTCCGTTTGTGTTGATATCTGAGTGAAGGAATGTAATTCCATCTTCCTCTGTAATCTCAGCCACAGTTTTCTTTGGCTCAGGATTGATATCTTCTATCTCAAGGATAGGGATAGTCTCTAACTGCTCTTTAGTGGAAGGCTCTTCCTGATAAGCCTTTAGAGCTTTTGTATCCTCGATTATTTTATTTATTTCTTCGTCACTCATGCTAGCTTTTTTCTTTGCTAGTTTTTCTTTTAGCGCGTTTTCCTTCTCTGTAGTTAGACCCTTCTTAGGAACCATTGTAACTAGAGAAGTATGAGTGTTATCTATTAAGTATTCTTTGATTATATTCTCAAAGTAATCAGTTTCCACATCTTGTTTTAGTTCTTCAAATACTTTATTTGTCTTAAGAGTGGCAAATGGGTCATTCTCATCATGAAGCCATGTACTCATTAGGTTAAGATCAAACATAAGTCCCTTTGGATATGGACCGTAGTCTTGTTCCTTTTCTTCAAACTCACGCTTGAAAAGATAAGCCTTTAGTACATCCTTTTCTAGACCCTCTTTCACCACTTCTCTTAGTGTGTCGTCTATCACTTTTAGGAATTTTTCTTTATCTTCTTCCTTCGCATACTTTGCAACAATTGAATAAACTGGCTGACGCACATCATTTTCATATGCTGATGAAATGTCTTTGCCGATACCTGCTTTAATCAAAGCCTCTTTTAGTTTGGCACCAGGCATTTCCATTAGTGCATACTCTATCGCGTGGATTGCAATGTTTAGTTTTACATCATTGCTCTCGCCCACGACAAAGTTCTTAGAATATATGTAGTTTTCGTTTTCATTTTCAACATCGCCTATTGAATATTCGTATTCGAAGTCATTTTCTTTGGCGAAGGCTTTTTGAAGCGGAATGCTAGAATCAATTTCTAGATAATCGTATTTAGATAGATACTCTTTATCAATCCACTCTAAACGTTCTTCCACATCCATATCTCCGTAAAGATAGATATAGCAGTTTGATGGATGATAATAGCGTCTATGGA
>CAMVRH010000081.1 GCA_947169835.1 uncultured Lachnospira sp.
GGAGGAAAAAATATGAAAAAACTAAAAAGTATCATGAAACGAGTGGCGACAGTTGCACTAGTTTTTGTTGTGGCTGTATCTTTTTGTGTGCCAAATATGACATATGTAAAAGCAGACGCTAAAAAACCTAGAGCTACTAGTGTTCATTATTATCCTAATGACACTGTGCCAGCAAAAGAAAGAACAGGTATCAAGTCATTTACACTAGAGCCTTACACTTACTATAACATGAGTAAGAATACCAGTATCAACCCTAGTGGTAAGTCTACTATGAAACTAGATGATGCTACGCTTGAGAGAATAGCTGTTAATAATATTTTCCCTAAGTGGAGTGTAATAGCAGAGGGCTTTTTCAGAGATCAAGCAGATCAACTAGTTACCATAGAAGGTAGCGGAATGATGAGTAGTAGTAAGACGGATAGTAATTCATTTGATAAACACTTTTCATTTGATAGACCAGGCGTGGATGATGATTATTCAGATTATGATTGGTCAGTTAGGGACCTTGCATCACAACTAGCTAGTAGTGGATTAAGACACGATGGAGAAACTAACTGGGATGAGATGAGAAGAGAGGGTATCTCTGCTATTTCTAGTTTGGCAGATGCTCGTAAAATGATGGGACAATCATTGAGAAACTGTGCGGACGATAATGATAACTCTGTAGATGATTTCCTAGGAAACAAAAAAGATAAATCAGATAACTTATACCGACTTCCTGATTTGGCAGATGATAAAACAGGTAGTGGTTTTTGTAATATTGTAACAAGTGTTAATAGAGCAGGAGCATCGGGTGATTACGATTATGTGTCATTTGGATTGGCTGTATATGATTTTGACTTAACTCCTGTTGCTGCTAAGAATTTGAAGTATATTGAGGCTGCTGAAAAGTACGATAACGGAAAAGATATACTTATGGGTAAAGCAGGAAATGTGACTGATTTAGCTGGTATTAACTTTACTACAGACACACAAGACGGTGCTAGATCATACCTTAAAAATGCAACACCACATGAGGCATCACAGTCTGCAGGACTTGAAAACACAAGTACAGAAGAAAGTTCAATCACTCAGGAAGATACTTATGAGTGGGGAATGGAACAACAGATTGGTACTGAATGGAATTTAGGAGGATTTGGAGATGGTGACTGTATGTTCCCACGTTGTACTTTAAGTATCAGTAATTCTTGGCATGAACTTTGGAGTACTACTAAGAGTAAAACTGAAACTAAATCTGTTTCCAAAACAAAAACTGTAAATACAGAAATGACACTTCCTCCACACAGTGTGGCAAAGGTTACACAGAGTGTAGAAAATAGTAATGTGGACGAGAGTTACCAACAGCCAGTTGTTTTGAATTATAAGGTAGCTATCTTTGCAATGAGTGGAGATTACTATAATGGTTCAGGTGCTGGTGGTATTGAACCTTCTACATATGATAAACAGTGGATGAACGTTATTTTTGATGGTTCAGATGGTTCTAACGAGAGCGGATGTAGTGGTCTTGCCAGTCTTTATAATCGTGCAGTAGTTAACAGAGATACTGCTCGTTACGATGCTGCAAAAGGAAAATATAGATCTTATTGTGATAAAGGAGCATGGTCTAAGAGAGAAAAAATTGGATGGGGAGATATAGACAGTGCAATAGCAGAGGATAATAGAAGTTCTCACAATATCCCATCAGGAGCTACTGGTGGCAAGAGTAATTTGACGCAGATGTCTACTGAGTTACCATTGATGGAGAAAGCGCATATGCTTGAATCTTCATCCAAGAACATTACTTCTTCTATAGATCAAGTATTGGCACTTTATCCTCTTAGCTCTGTTAGTTTGAAAGATAACCACAAACAATACGATGTACAACCAGGAGAAAAGGTTTATTTAGATAGCATTGAGCTAGAGGGTGAAAATACTTATGGAGTAGAATTCTATGGATTTAGAGATGATTGGGGATCATGGTATCTGATTGATGATGATAAAGAGATAATTGAAGATGGAAGCGACGGAGACGAGGATGGCGTAAAGAATGGAGAAGTTAAGAGCGGAGTTCTCACTTTAGTGACAGATGAGGACTTAGATAGTCAATGGATTCAAGTTGATAAGAGAGGTACCTTTGACGGCGTTCAACCTTCACAGTACGTAAGATGGGAGTTTGATGACGATGCAAAAATCATTTCAAATGAAAATTTGATAAATGATGAGCCATGTATGTCGAAAGAGGATTTGGATAAAGTATTCACACCATCTATAAAGTTTAATCCAAGTGATTCATCATCGTTTGTGAAGCTAATAGAAGTTAATGGCAATTATAAAGGTGTATACACTAAGGAAGTTAACTTGAACTCTGTTTTGGATGCCGAAGCATACGATGGAGAATTAATGGCTAAGGATATTCAACTTCTTTGGGAAGACAATGATGTGGATGGAATAGAAGTAGAGCCAGATGGCACAGCCACATTTACAGAGCCAGGCAAATACAAAGTAAGAGCATTCTGTTACGATTCAGGAAGAGATAAAGTAACTTCTGATTGGAAAATAATTGAAGCAACAGAAGAACCAATAATTGATAATATCGAATTCAATAAACCATCTGATTTGGATGAGAATGATTTAACTATTACTAAGAAAGAGCAAGTTAAGGGCTTTGACTTGAAGAGTTATATTTCTATTTACGATCAGTATGGTGAAAAATGGAATGGTGAAAAACCAGAGTTCAAATTTGAAGTAACTGACTACAGTGGTCATGAAACTGATGATGCTGATATTGATCAAGATGATATCTTGTCGGTTTATAAAGCTGGTGGATATAAGGTTTCTGCAAGGGCTTTGGATGAAGAAGGAAATGAATTAGACTTTGAAATCAAGCCTATCAAACTTAGAGTGGCAGAAAATATGTGGCTTGATGAAATCACCTTCGAAGAACCTGCATTAAATAGTAATCAATTAAAGATTGCAAAAACAGGCGATGTTGTAGAAATAAAAGACCTTAGAAGTCAGTTAAAATACTATAATCAGAACAATGAAGAATGGACTGGAGATAAACCACGTGTAGAGTTTAGACTAAAACATGAAACTTCAAATGCAGAGATTAAAGGAAATAGTTTCTTTGCTTACGCCCCAGGTAGTTACCAGATTGAGGCCATTTCAGATGGCTATGACATTAAACCTATAACAGTTGAAGTGAAAGAAGATTACCAGCTTGTTATTAAGCCTATTAATCCTAACGTAATAAAGATTAATGAATTGGGCGGAAGTGCAGATCTCGATTTGATGAGAAGTATTGACTATACTACTTACTTTAATTCTAAATTCCCTGGAGATAAACCAGCACTTGAGTTTACTTTGGATGAGGATGTGAAGGGTGCATCTATTGTTACTGAGCAAGAAGTAAATGAGGAAACTGGAAAGACTAAAGACATAGTCAAATTTGTATCTGATACTCCAGGTGAATATGCTGTTCATGTAGCACCAAAGAATACTTCAGAATACGAAGGCAAGATAAAGGATATCGAGGTTACTGTAGAGAAGGCTAAGAGAGTAGAATCAGTCGGTATGGATTTTGACGAAGTTAACAAAGAACCTTCCATGAGAATAATCAAAGACGGTGCATATACTCTTGAAGATTTGAAACAGTTTACAGTATTCTATGATCAGTTCGGCGATGCATTAAGCGCCAAAGAACTAGAAGAAATGGATGATTCATTGATTCCTGCTATCAAGGGATACTCAGTTTATCCAGATGATACTGGTGCCACACTAACAAATAACTCAAATGACAAATTTGATTTAAGTGTGACAAAAGAGGGCTCATATGCCGTTACACCTATTTACCAGTTTGATGGAGAAGATGAAGAATTTGGTCAGGCTGGAACATTAAGTGTTATTAACGAGGATATATATGCTCAAATCTTAAAGAATCTTGAATATGCTGATAATCTTTCTATAAGAATATCGAATCACTTCTCTAATGGAGAGATTAGTGGTCCTGCTCATATTGCTTTATTAGATGCGGTTTATGCGTTTACTTACAATGTTAGTAGAGCAAAGAATACGGCAGATATTAATAGCGCAAAGACAATTTTAAATTCAATACTAGATAAATATATGCCTGAGAATCTTGCTGAGAAAGCAAAACGCGATGGTAAGAGAGTGATATCGACCTATAAGAAGTTAGCAGATTACAGAACAGCAGAAAGAAATACTTTGAATAGTATTATCGTAAAAGCTACAACAAATATTAACAAGATTAAGTACGGTAATGGCGGACTTAAGAAAGTTAGAAGTGACGTTAACGCAATTGTTTCTGGAGCAAAAGTAGAGATGGATAAACTCACAACAGCTGCTCAATACAAACTTGGCAAAACAAAAGTAGTGAAAGCAGTTAAGAAAAAGAAATCCAAGAAGCTTAAAGTTAAGGTTAAGAGACTAAAATATGCGACAGGATATCAAGTAGCTATTTACAATAGCAAAAAGAATGCAAAGAAGAATAAGAAAGCAATTGCCAAAGCATTTTCTAAGAAGAAGAAAAATTCTTCGGCTAGTGCTAAGAAGTCTACAAAATCTGTGCTTATCAAATTTAAGAAGACCAAGAAGATTAAAAAGGCTAAGAAATTATTTGTAAGAGCAAGAGCTTACAATATGGATGGTACAAAGAAAGTATTTGGTCCTTGGTCAAAGATAAAGAAAGCTAAAATTAAATAATA
>CAMVRH010000082.1 GCA_947169835.1 uncultured Lachnospira sp.
CGGTCGCCGGCATTAAAAGCATCCGAGTTCGGGTGCTTTTATTTCTATAACAATTAGGTGGTATTTTTTTAACGTTATGAAAAAGAAAATATTATGTTTTGTATTAAGTTTAATAATGATTGGATCAGTTGCGCCTGTTACAAATGTACAGGCTGCTTCTAGTGTAAAAATAACTAGCATCAAAAACACTAAAAACGGAATTGTTTTGAAGTGGAAGAACAGCAAGAAGGCTACTGGTTATAGGATTTACAGAAGTGAAGATGGCGGAAAGTTTTCTTCCATAGATATCACTAACAAAAAGACTTACACAGATCCTAACGTAGAGACAGGTACTACTTATCAGTATAAGGTTCGTCCTTATAAGATAAAAAGATATAAGAGAAAGTTTGTGAGCGGTAGTGCTACATCAAAGAGCATTACTTCAGTTCCAAGAATAGTGCTTGACGTAGTTCATCATGCATACGACGACAAAGTAGTTATCACTTGGGTGGCAAATGACGATGCGTCATCATATATGATTTACAGATCTACCGACAAAAAGAACTGGGAAAAGATTGATATTGTCCCATACGATACAGATGCTTATGAAGATATCTATATAGAGCCGGGAGTAAAGTATTATTACAAGGTTCAGGAATTGAAGTTTGTCGATGGCCATAGTTACGAAGGTATAAAGTCGGCAGCATCTACATCATATGATGATCCTATTAATGTTTATAAAAAGAATAAGATAAATATTAAAACTTCGAAGCTACATCCATACTTGCAGCTTAAACTAAAACAGGCTTTGAAGAAGTGTAATGAAAAAGGAATTTACTTAATCATTACTGAAGGTCTTAGAACAAAGAAACGTCAAGATTCTTTGTATGCACAAGGTCGTACAAAACCAGGTGCTATTGTTACTTATGCTAAGGGAAAGAGTTACTCTTCACAGCATCAGTGGGGCATTGCATTTGATATAGCAATCAATGGACCAAAGAAGGTACGTTATAACGTAAATATGCTTGCGAAAGCGGCAAAGATCATAAAGACTACAGGTTTAGCTTGGGGCGGAGACTGGACAGGTTTCAGCGATATGCCACATTTCTATTTAAAGACTTGGGGAGCTACGCCATCTAAGCTTAAGAGACTTTACAAGACACCTACCAAGTTTAAAAAGACTTGGAAGAGAACTCTAAAGAGCGCAACTCCTTTGTATGCGTCTACAAAACTAAAGAGCGGCCCAGTGCTTGCGACTATTCCAAAGAGCACAAAAGTAGCTGTTTATTACTACAAGACAAAGGGCTATGCTAAGGTTGTATATAATAAAATGACGGGCTATGTGTATACAAGCTCATTTAAAAAGATAAAATAATCAAATTGACATAAACACCCTCGTGGTGTAAAATAAACACCGTCGCATTTGCGACACTTGTGCATGTAGCTCAGCTGGATAGAGCGTCTGGCTACGGACCAGAAGGTCGAGGGTTCGAATCCTTTCATGCACGCTAGAGGCGATTTATATCGTCTCTTTTTTCTGTTATAATACTTAGTTGAGAGTGTAGATATGAAAGAATTAACTTTGATGGCTCCTTGCCATTTTGGCGTGGAGGCAGTATTAAAAAGAGAAATAACAGACCTTGGATACGAGATAGAACAAGTGGAAGATGGCCGTGTCACATTTAAGGGAGACGCTTTGGCGGTGGCTAGAGCAAACATTTTCCTTAGAACTGCTGAGAGGGTTATGATTGTTGTGTCTAGATTTAAGGCAACCACTTACGATGAGTTGTTCGAGGGTGTAAAAGCACTTGATTGGGACAGTTACATTCCTAAAGATGGAAAATTTTGGGTTAAGAAAGCTAGCTCTGTTAAAAGTGCCTTATTTAGCCCTTCAGATATTCAAAGTATTGTTAAGAAAGCAATAGTTGAGAAACTAAAGGTAAAGTATAACGTTGATTGGTTTGACGAGGACGGAGATGAGTATCCTATCAGAGTTTTTTTGTACAAAGACGAAGTGATAGTGGCGCTTGATACTTCGGGCGAGTCGCTTCACAAGCGTGGATACAGAAAGAATACGGCAAAGGCCCCAATCTCTGAGACTTTGGCGGCAGCGCTCATTATGCTCACACCTTGGAGAAAAGATAGAATTTTGGTTGATCCATTTTGCGGTTGTGGAACTTTTCCTATTGAGGCGGCTTTGATTGCGGCAAATATAGCGCCAGGATTAGAGCGCGAGTTTACTGCAGAAAACTGGACTAACATTATCGATAAAAAGTGTTGGTATGAGGCTGTCAATGAAGCGAACGACCAGATAAACATGGATATTGAAACTGACATTCAAGGTTATGACATCGACAAAGAAGCAATCGAGATGTGCAGAAAGAATGCAAAATTAGCAGGAGTGGAAGATTTGATTCACTTCCAGACTAGAGATGTAGGTGATTTAAGCCATCCGAAAAAATATGGTTTTATAATTACAAACCCACCTTACGGCGAGAGGCTAGAAGACAAAGAGCAAGTTAAAGTTTTGTACGAGAAGCTTGGAAGACAGTACAAAAAGTTAGACAGTTGGTCTGCGTTTGTTATTACTTCGTACGAGGACGCGCCAAAGGATATGGGAGTTAAACCAACTAAGAATAGAAAGATTTACAACGGAATGATAAAGACTTACTTTTATCAATTCCTTGGACCTAAACCACCAAAGAGGAAGAAGGATTAGGAGAACTGATGAAATTTAAAAACACAAAACTTATCACAACAGTAATTGTCCTATGTGTAGCGGTTTTTCTTATTGTGTTTGGATTGGTTTCATATCAGCAAGTGCAAGAGGGAAATGCAAAGATAGAGAATGATAGTGATTTTGCAAAGGCAAAAGCATTGTCTATCAACAAAAAGGGCATTACTTTAAAAGTGAATAAAAAGACAGTTTATCCTAGTAAGGGTAAATATTTCATGAGCCCAAATATGAACCTTATGATTCCGTCTGATGTGGTGGAGAAAAACCTAAACTGTGCTTGCCTAAAGTATAAAGGTGACACAGTAGTGGTGATTAAGGGTAACACAAAAGCTATCCTTAAAATTGGGTCGGATAAAGTAAAGATAAACGGAAGCGATTATACAATAAAAGAAAAAGTTATAAAAAAAGATAGCGTAATTTATATTCCGTCTAGCCTTTTTGAAAACTATTTAGGATTCGCATATAACTGGGATAATGATACATGCACAGCATCGCTCACTGACACTGCGCTTGGAAATGCATTGCCTACTAGATACAACTACGCCGAAGAAGGTCGACTTCCTAAGGTGCAGGATCAAGGACAAGAGGGCACTTGTTGGGCATACGCTACATTGTCTGCGATAGAATCTTCATTGCTACCAAACGAGAACTATGAATTCTCGAGAAGACATTTGGTAAACTATAGCAGAAAATACAGTGGAATAAAAAATGGTGGAGACTATTCGTTCTCGATGGCGTATTTGACATCGTGGAATGGACCAGTGTCTGACAATTCGAACGGCTACGGCAAAGTAAAGAAACATCTTCAGTCTGCTCAAATCCTAACACCTAAAGATCAAGAAGAAATGAAGAGAATGGTGTTCAAATATGGCGGAGTGGAGACGTCAATCTATTTGCAGCGCTCGGTTTCAGCGGATGGCTCACCATATTATAATTCAAGTGAGGCAGCATATGCGTACGAGGGCGATAGCCACGCTAACCACGATGTGGTAGTAGTGGGTTGGGATGACCATTTCCCTAAAGAGAATTTCCCAATAAATGTAAAAAGAGATGGTGCGTTTATTTGCCTAAACAGTTGGGGCGAAGACTTCGGCAAAGGAGGATTGTTCTACGTATCGTATGATTGTGTGGCCTTCGGCGAAGTAAGCATATGTTACACTCAGATAGATGATGTGAACAATTACGATAACATCTACCAGAGCGATTTGTGTGGATGGACTGGTATTATGGGATATAAGAACCAGTCGTCGGCGTACTTTGCGAACGTCTTTAGGGCGAAGAACAATGAGAAGATAAAGGCTGTGGGATTCTATGCGACAGAGGAGAACACGGATTTTGAGGTGTTTGTCTGCGACCAATTTAAAGGACTTAATTCTCTTAGCGCTAGAGGTCGTGCTGTGGCAAATGCATCATATGAGAATAAAGGTTTTTACACTATAAATTTGGACAAGTCATATAATGTCAAAAAAGGTCAAAAATTTAGTATAATTGTAAAGGCACACAAAAGTAATAAAAAGATGAGGCTAGTTCCAGTTGAGACTACGACAAAGTCCATGAAGAAGAAAGCGAACTTGAAAGACGGCGAAGGATATATCAGTGCCGACGGAATGAACTGGCAGTCAACTGAAAAACAAAAATGTAATGTATGTCTAAAAGCATATACAGATAAGAGGTAACAAATGAAGAAGATAATATTTGCGACTACAAACAAAAACAAGGTAAGAGAAGTGAATATGATGATGGAAGGGTTCGATGTGGAACTCGTTCCAATGACAGATATGGGTATTGACGTGGAGATAGAAGAGACAGGCACTACCTTTGAAGAGAACGCCATAATTAAGGCGAAAGCTATTTGCGATATGACTGGAGAGATTGCTTTGGCAGACGATTCTGGGTTAGAAGTAGATTACTTGGATGGGGCGCCTGGTGTT
>CAMVRH010000083.1 GCA_947169835.1 uncultured Lachnospira sp.
GCTTCGTATTCGTAGTTTCCTTCTGGAGAAACTAGGACTGAAGTCATCATTGAAAGTGAACCAAATGCTGTAGCAATCATATCTGACATTACGTCACCATCGTAGTTCTTACATGCCCAAATGTATCCGCCATCTGATCTAACTACTCTTGCCACTGCATCGTCAATCAATGTATAGAAGTATTCGATGCCAGCCGCCTCAAACTTGTCAGCATACTCAGCATCATAAATATCCTGGAATATATCTTTAAATGTGTGGTCATACTTTTTAGAGATTGTATCCTTTGTAGAGAACCAAAGATCTTGCTTGGTCTCTAATGCATAGTTGAAACAACTCTTTGCAAAACTTGTGATTGAATCATTTAAGTTGTGCATACCTTGAACGATACCTTCTCCGTCAAAGTCATGAATAGTCTCTCTCATTTCTGTACCATCTTCTGCTGTGAAAACCAATTCTGCTTTTCCTTTGCCTGGCACTTTCATTTCAACGCCCTTGTAAACATCACCGTAAGCGTGACGAGCGATTGTGATAGGCTTTGTCCAGTTTGAAACATATGGCTCAATTCCCTTAACAACGATTGGTGCTCTGAAAACTGTACCATCTAAGATAGCTCTGATAGTTCCGTTAGGACTCTTCCACATTTCTTTTAAGTCATACTCATCCATTCTTGCAGCGTTAGGTGTGATAGTTGCACACTTAACAGCTACACCGTATTTCTTTGTAGCTTCTGCAGAATCAAAAGTAACCTGATCGTTTGTTTCATTTCTGTATTCTAATCCTAGGTCATAGTATTCTGTCTTTAGGTCGATAAAAGGAAGTAGCAATTCATCCTTAATCATCTTCCAAACAATTCTTGTCATCTCGTCGCCATCCATCTCAACTAGCGGCGTTGTCATTTGTATTTTTTCCATAAAATCCTCCTATACTCTAACCTCAACATTTAATTCACAAATCGTTTTGAACGATTCGATTTTCTTATTTAACAACAAAGTTAATAATTCTTCCTGGCACAAAGATTTCTTTGACGATGTCACCGTTAATATTAACAGCTTCTTTACCTTGTGCTAGCGCTGAATCTTTATCAATGTCTTTTGCAATCTCTATAACAGCCTTTGTCTTACCATTAATCTGAACAGCAATCTCAACAGTGTCTTCCACTATCTTTGACTCGTCAAACTCTGGCCATGGCTCGAACGCCAAAGTGTCATCGTGACCCATTCTCTGCCAAATCTCTTCACTCACGTGAGGGCAAATACATGAGAACATCTTAATTAAGTTTTCAGCGTACTCTCTTGGACACTTACCAACTTTGTATACTTCGTTTACAAAAATCATCATCTGACTGATGGCTGTATTGTAAGCGAGCGCTTCAAAATCCTCAGTAACTTTCTTAACTGTCTGATGATAAACCTTTGTAAGTGAGTCATCATTTTCGTCTGTTATATTTTCTGGATTTATAAAGAAAGTCCAAACTCTGTTTATAAATCTCTTTGCACCAACTACGTTCTTTGAGTTCCATGGCTTTGAAACCTCAAGTGGTCCCATAAACATTTCGTATAGTCTTAATGTGTCTGCGCCAAACTCATCTACGATGTCACTTGGGTCAATTACAAACTCTGGGAAACGTTTACCCATCTTCACGCCGTTCTCACCCAAGATCATACCCTGGTGAACCAACTTCTGGAATGGCTCTTTAACTGGCGACAAACCTTCATCGTAAAGGAATCTATTCCAGATTCTTGAATATAGTAAGTGTCCTACTGCATGCTCAGGACCACCTACATAAAGGTCAACTGGAAGCCAGTGTTTTAGTAGTTCATAGTTTGCAAACTCATCATCGTTGTGCGGATCAATATATCTAAAGTAATACCAAGATGAACCCGCTGAACCTGGCATAGTGGATGTCTCTCTAGTTCCCTTTACACCATTCTTGTTATACTGTTTCCACTCAGTTGCATTATCAAGCGGAGCCTTGCCATTCTTTCCTTTATAGTCATCAAGTTTAGGAAGAACTAATGGAAGTTCATCGTCAGGCAATACATAAATCTCGCCATCTTCTTTGAACACACAAGGTACTGGCTCACCCCAGTAACGTTGTCTTGCAAAAATCCATTCTCTAAACTTATAATTTACTTTCTTTCTACCTACGCCTTGTTTAACAAGCTTTTCTGTGATAGCAGGTTTTGCCTCTTCCACAGTCATTCCATCAAACTCCTCAGAGTTCATTAGTTTGCAGCCTTTACCTAGGTAGTCTTCTTTCTCAAATGCATGTTCCGATACATCGCCACCATCAATAACCTGAATCATATCAATGCCATGTGCCTCAGCATACTCAAAGTCTCTTTGGTCGTGACTAGGAACGGCCATAACCGCACCTGTACCATAACTTGCAAGCACGAAGTCACCAATGAATAATGGAACTTCTTTGCCGTTGACTGGGTTGATACATGATAGACCTTCTAGTTTACAACCAGACTTAGTCTTATTAAGTTCAGTTCTGTCCATATCACTCTTCTTCATAGTCTCGTCTATATATGCCTGAACTTCTTCTTTGTTTTCAACTCTGTCCATGAGGCCTTTGACGATGTCACCTTCAGGTGCAAGTACCATAAATGTGATACCGTAAATTGTCTCAATACATGTTGTAAAGATTGAGAACTTTCCACCGCCCACAATCTCAAAGTCTACTTCCACACCTTCAGATTTACCAATCCAGTTTCTCTGAATTTCTTTTGTAGACTCTGGCCAATCAATTTCCTCGAGGCCTTCCAATAACTTCTCGGCAAATGCAGGCTGATCAATTACCCACTGTTTCATATTTTTACGAACTACTGGATAACCACCACGTTCTGACTTACCATCTATTACCTCATCGTTTGAAAGAACTGTTCCTAGTTCCTCGCACCAGTTAACTGGCATATCGATGTACTTAGCATATCCTGCTTCATATAACTTCTTAAAAATCCACTGAGTCCACTTATAATATTTTGGATCTGATGTGGCGATCATCTTTGACCAGTCATAGTCAAATCCCAACTCTTTAAGCTGCTTTGAAAATGTCTTTATATTTTCTTGTGTAAAACCATCTGGATGATTACCTGTAGTAACAGCGTACTGCTCTGCAGGAAGTCCAAATGAATCGTATCCCATTGGGTGAAGGACATTATAGCCCTGCATTCTCTTCATTCTAGACATAATATCAGTAGCTGTGTATCCTTCTGGATGTCCAGCGTGTAGACCTACCCCTGATGGATAAGGGAACATATCAAGCGCATAATATTTAGGCTTGCTAAAATCCCAGACATCAGTTTTAAATGTCTCGTTCTCTTCCCAATATTTCTGCCATTTTTTCTCGACTTCTTTGTGATTATATGTATCTGACATAATTCCTCCTAGTTATTCCTCGATAACTGTTTCTGTCTCTACTTGTTTTTTCTTTTTCTTCTTAGTTTTTTTCTTCTTATGCTTTTTAACTACTTTTTTCTTTTTGTGTTTTTTCTTTTTCTTTTGTCCTGGGAACTTCATTTTCTTTTTAGGATTTTTGTCCTCTTTCACTTTGACCTTTACAAAGGTCTGTGCAGCTCCCACATTTCCTGATTTATCTTTAGCTGTGACAACAACTGAAATATCGCCCTCGTTCAAATCTTCTTTATCGATAGTTTGAACGTTCATCACGCAATTTGGTTCATTACATGATGCAGCCTTTCTTACCATTTCTTTAATCTTATCAATGTTAGATTGCTTGATAACATCTTTTTTGTCTAAGCTCTTTAGTTCAAATTTAAACTTCTGATTAGCAATCGTAACCTTTGGCGGTGTAGTATCTACTACTTTAAATTTACATGTGCCCGACAGGTTACCTTTTTTGTAAGTAAACTTGATGTTCTTTGAACCAGTCTCCTTAGTGCTTATCTTTTTATGTTTAAGCTGTGCTGTAATCACATTTCCTTTAGCGTCTTTTGCGATTATATTATCGAGATAATTTACTTTATGTCCTTTCTCGATAGTCACAGTCTTTAATCCAAATGTAATCTGATTATTCTTCTGCTTTTTATATGGATTATTTTTGTTAGGGTCTGTTGGATCCCAACCGCACGCTTTTGCAAGACCTGGATTCGTCAAATTTGTCTTATTTTTAGGCAGCATTATCTCTGCTTTTTTACCTAGCACTTGCACTGTTATCCTATATGCATTATCTCTAATCCATTTAGCATCATTACAAGTAAGCCAAATGCAGCCATCTTTATGCTTTGCATTTCGAAGAGTTTTATATGAAGTTCTCTTCATAGTGTTTGGATACTTATCTTTATACTCAATACTCTGTATATATCCATTCTTAGCGTATGTAGTGTTGAACTGATGCCATGAACCATTTGTCTTCATCCAGTCATAAGTACTTTTTGTCTTAAATGTTCCAGCCTTCACTTTTTTTCCTGGCGAAGCAACAAATGCTGTTACAAAGGTACGTGCACTTAGATTCTCAGTATACTTGTAAACTGCCACTACACTTTGCTTTGGGCTAACAACTAAATAATATTTGGTTGATTTTTTTGATACTTTAGTCTCTTCTTGCTTAGCAACACCACTAGTTTTATCGGCTTCTTTGTTCACTTTGCTATAGATAAACATCAATACACCAAAA
>CAMVRH010000084.1 GCA_947169835.1 uncultured Lachnospira sp.
CACGCACAGATTATTGAGATTGGTGCGCTTAAGGTTAGAGATGGTGAAGTGGTGGACACATTTTCAAAATTAATAGATCCGTTAAGAGAAGTGCCTACAGAGATAACTGCGCTTACTGGCATCAATACTGAAATGGTAGAGGGAGAACCTACTATTGATATTGTTTTGCCGGAGTTTATCGACTTTGCAGGGGAAGATTTGCTTCTCGGACACAATGTGCGTTTTGACTACAGTTTCCTAAAACAAAACGCCATGAATCTTAATCTAGACTTCAGAGGAAGTGGAATGGACACTCTTCGAATTGCAAGAGCAAAGTGCCCAGAACTTCAGAGCAGAAGTTTAGATTTTTTGTGCGATCATTATGGCATCAATGATGAGAATCACCACAGGGCCTTTAATGATGCGAAGGTTACTAGTGAACTCTATTTGATGTTTTATGATATGTTTAGATCTGACAATCCTGAACTCTTTCAGCCGAAGGAGTTTATCTACAAACCTAAGAAAAGCTCACCTATCACGGACAAGCAAAAGAGATACTTGCTTGCGTTGATTTCATATCACAATTTGGGTATAGACTATGACATCAATGAATTATCCAAGAGTGAAGCTTCTAGAAAAATCGATTACATTATTTCCACAAAAGGTAAGATAATTCGTTAAATTTTTCCACAAAAATCGCCTAAATACTATGCAAAGAAAATGTTTTGTGTTATATTTAATAAGGTTAAGGGGATTTTTATGCATTTTCCCTATAACCCCCATAAATATAGGCTATTCTAAAGGTTGAATTTTTCATATTTTTAGAATAAAACTGGAGGAATTATGAACTTTTTTAACAATAAAAGGAACCAAAGAATTATAGCAGCAGTTATTGCATTGTTGGTGGCTGCAGCATTGGTTGTTACATCTATATCAATTTTCTAAAAAAATAGTTTGAGGGAAACATCATGAAAGTAATAAAACGAATGACATTATTAATAATGACTTTCACACTTATGTTTTGCATAAGTGCTTTTGTGATGAGCGCAGAAAAGAAGGACGACAAAGGAACGATAAAAAGAGGCGTTAGAATTAATGGCGAGAATGTTAGCGGGATGAAGAAAAAAGAAGCTACTCGCAAAGTTCGCGACGCAGTTAATAAGAAAACAAATATTAAAGTTAAGATAAAAGTGGGCGAGTACACATGTGATACTAGATTGGTAGACTTAGGTTACGAATGGTCAAATGTGGACATAGTGGACGATGCCATAGAATATGGCAAGGTAGGAAGTCCTATTACTCGCTATGTAAATAATGCACAGTTAAGAAATGGCGGCAAAGACTTCAAAATTAAGATGAAACTTAATGAGAAGAAAATGAAAAAGAAGTTTAAGAAAGCTGTTAAGCCTTACGAACTTCCTGTTTTAAATGCAGAATTAAAAGCTACTGGCCATGGATTCAAGATTTTGAAAGAGGACAATGGTTATGAGGTAGATCAGAAAAAATCTACTGCAGACTTTGCTAAGTATGTAAATAAGAAGTGGGATGGAAAATCAGATATCGATTTTACAGCTACTACAAAGGTTACAAAACCTAAGTACACAGTAAAAGATTGTATGAAGGTTTCTAACACACCAATGGGTTCATTTACTACATCAGTATCTGGTGGAGAGATTAACAAGACTAGAAATAAGAATATTAAAGTTGGTGCAAAGAAGTTAGATGGATATACAATCTATCCTGGAGAGCAGTTCTCATGTAATGAGCATCTTGCTCCATGGACAGAGGACAACGGATGGTATAACGCTGGAACTATCGTCGGAAGCAAAGTAGAAGATAGTTTGGGCGGAGGTATCTGCCAGGTAGCAAGTACACTTTACAACGCGTTGCTACGAGCGGAGATTAAAGTAGTTAAGAGATTCCCACACTCTTTATCAGTGGGTTATGTGGACTTTGCGGCGGACGCCGCATTGGCTGGAGATTATAAAGATTTAGTGTTTGAAAATAATACGGATGCACCTATTTACTTGCAGTCACACTTTGATGGTGTTTCACTTACTTTCAATATTTACGGTCATGACACTAGAAAGAAATGGCATGAGGTTAAATATGAAAGTGAACTAATCAAAACTATTCCGGTTAAGAAGATTACTGTTAAGGATCCAACTAAGCCGGTAGGTTTTGTGGAAGTGGAAGAGGGCCATGTGGGTCGTGTTGCTAAACTATGGAAGATTACTTACGAGCACGGCAAACAGGTTAGCAAGGAACTACTCCATGAAAGTAAGTACAAGATGGTTCCAACTAAGACTATCAAGGGTACTGGCAAGAATATTAAGGAGACCGAGTCTAGCGATAAGAAAAAGGAAACTAGCGCTGGGCGTTAAGGAGAATGATGATTAATTCAAATTTGGAAGACACTACAATCGTGGTGTCTTCTTATTGCATTAAGGAGAATAAAGAAGAGCTTGAGAAGCCAACTGTCAGTCCAGGTATGGATGTAGTGATGGTTGGATCTATTGGTATTGGCGCTACGCTGTCTTTGGCGAAGAAGTATGAGAGCGTTTTGAGAGACAAGTTTAGCAGCAGTTTTGTGGACGGAGTCTTCGGCTTGGAAAAGGTTTCAAGCACGGATAAGTATTTGAAAATGATTCAGGAATTTTTGGTATCAGCAGATGAGAAGGCTTTAGTTTATAAAATTGGAAGTGAGGGGACATTTGCAGGGCTCTTTGAGACTTCTAAGTTTATGGGAAAGGGCATAGAGGTTGAAATTCCAAACATTCCGGTTTGGCAGGAAGTAGTGGAAACAGCCGAGGTCTTTGACGTTAACCCATATAAAGCTGACGGTACAGGCGCGCTAATAATTGTGTGCAATAGAGGCGCTGATATGGTAAAATGTTTTTTAGATGAGGGCATTTTGGCCAGTGTTATTGGTAAGGTTACTGATAATAATGACAAGGTGGCCAGGAATGGTGACGAGGTTAGATACCTTGAGCCTACTAGAGTGGAAGAACTCGCAAATCTTTTATAGGAGAATTGTTATGAGAGAAGAGATTTTAAGATTAATCGAAAACAAAGGAAGAATTGATTTAAAAGAAGCCGCGGTACTTCTTGGAATGGAAGAGGCCGAAGTGGCCAACGCCATTGCAGATATGGAGAAGGAAAAAGTTATCTGTGGTTACTACACAATGATTGACTGGGACAAAACAGATGACACTAGAGTGACTGCTCTTATTGAAGTGCGCGTAACTCCACAGAGAGGTACAGGCTTTGATGATATAGCAGATCGCATTATGAAGTACGATGAGGTTAAAGCAGTTTATTTGATGTCAGGTGGATTTGATTTCACAGTTATTATAGAAGAAAAGAGCATGAAGGAGATTGCACAGTTTGTAACTAGCAAGCTTTCAACACTCGATTCTATTTTGAATACATCAACACACTTTGTTTTGAAGAAGTACAAAGATTACGGAACTGTTTTATCAGATGAGAATGAAAGGATGTTGGTGACACCATAATGAGAGATCCGTTATCGAATACCATTAAGGATATTAAGCCTTCAGGCATTAGAAAGTTCTTCGATATAGTTAGCGAGATGAAAGACGCTATTTCGCTAGGTGTGGGAGAGCCTGATTTTGACACGCCTTGGCATATAAGAGAAGAGGGTATTTTCTCGCTCGAGCGTGGTAAGACTTTCTATACATCTAACACAGGCTTGAAGGAATTAAGAGTTGAGATAAGTAAATATTTAGAAAGAAAGATTGGCGTAACTTATGATCCATTAAGTGAGGTTATAGTGACAGTGGGTGGTAGTGAAGCTATTGACTTGGCTTTCCGCGCTATGCTAGACCCAGGCGATGAGGTTTTAGTGCCACAGCCTAGTTATGTGTCATACGTTCCTTGTGTGGAACTTACACACGGCGTGCCAGTTACTATTAACTTAAAAGAAGAAAACCAATTTAGACTTACAAAAGAAGAATTATTAGAGAGCATTACTGATAAGACAAAGATGTTAGTTCTTCCTTTCCCTAATAACCCTACGGGAGCTATTATGGAGAAGAAAGATTTGGAAGACATCGCAAAGATTTGCGTGGAAAAAGATATCTATGTTTTGTCTGACGAAATATACTCAGAACTTACATACGGAACTGACCATGTTTCAATTGCATCATTCCCAGGAATGAGAGACAGAACTATTGTGATCAATGGTTTCTCAAAGGGATTTGCTATGACTGGTTGGAGACTTGGTTATGCAGCTGGACCAAAGGTTATTATGGAGCAGATGCTTAAGATTCATCAGTATGCAATTATGTGCGCTCCTACCATGAGCCAGTATGCTGCTGTAGATGCTTTGCAGCACGGCGAAAAGGATGTACAAGTGATGCGCGAGTCATATAATCAGCGTAGAAGATTTTTGATGAACGCATTTAAGGAGATGGGACTAGAGTGCTTCGAACCATTCGGCGCTTTCTACGTATTCCCAAATATAAAGAAGTATGGACTTACATCTGAGGAGTTTGCTACACGCTTGCTTAAAGAAGAAAAAGTGGCTGTAGTGCCAGGAACTGCTTTCGGCGAATGCGGTGAAGGCTTCCTTCGCATTTCATATGCTTACTCTTTGGATAATCTAAAGTTAGCTTTAGATAGAGTTAAGAA
>CAMVRH010000085.1 GCA_947169835.1 uncultured Lachnospira sp.
TACGCCTTTCGAATCACATTTATCCATCGCTTGTTTGGAAATATACTTGTGAGCTTCATCTTCGCTCATTCCCTCATCCGTAATAAGTTTCAACTTGGCTTGATTGACAAGCCTAATTTCTTGCATCTTATCTTCGATAGATAATGTCTTTTTCTCGTAACTTCTCGTTCGCTCTCTAGCGCTTTCTAGCCAGTTTAGTGAATGGGCTAGTACTTCGTCTGAAGTAGGCTTAGATGCCACAAATATGCCGTATTTTGAGTAATTTTCGTGTATTTCGTCGTACAAATCATAGTGAACAAGCATCATAACAATAGATGCTTCATTGGTCGATAAATCGATTGCCAAATCATCACCAGTTTCATCTGGGAGAGGAGTGTCAATGATTACAATATCGTATGCCTTCTCTAGATTTGCTCTTTTTGCACTAGAAACAGAGGCTGTATATTTCACAGTCTCAAATTTCGAACTAGAAAGTAAATCATGCATGCTCGTTATTAAGTTTTGAGAAGCACTTACAACTAGAACGCTGTAAGTTTTTTCCTTTAAACTCATATAACCCTCGACAAATTATTTCAAATACTCAAGTATCCCGTTATTTAAACTACTTTTAACAAAATCGCTATCCAAAGTAATAGACTTAGCTTCCTTAAGTGACTTAGGAAGTTTATCTGTGTTTTTAGAAAGAGTAGAGTCCTTATCCAAATCTGAAACATCAACTGGATCAGGTAGTTTCAAACCATTTTCAATACCGTACAGAGCAGCCTTAATAATTAGAGCGAATGCAATATATGGATTAGCCATAGAATCTGGTGAGCGAAGCTCAACTCTAGCGTTATCTCTGGCAGTAGCAGTTACCCTAACTAGTTGTGAACGGTTTTCCTTTGACCAAGTGATGTATGAAGGCGCTTTGTCGTCGCCAAATCTCTCGTAAGAATTTTCAGTTGGGTTTAGGAATGCTGTCATTTCTTTAGTCTTTTCTAAGATGCCTGCACACATTCCTTCGAAGGCCTCGTCTGTATAGTTTTTATCTATTGAAACATTTATATGGAAGCCGTTTCCTGGATAGTCCGACAAAGGTTTAGCAGAGAAGTCTGCATGCAAACCATTTCGTCCAGAAACTGACTTAACTATAGTTTGGAAAGTCATTACGTTATCTGCAGTAGAAAGAGCATCCGCATATTTGAAATCAATCTCGTTTTGGCCAGGACCCTCCTCGTGGTGAGAACTCTCAGGCTTAATGCCCATCTGATCCAAAGTCAAACAAATCTCACGACGGATGTTTTCTCCTTTATCCTCTGGCGCAATATCCATATCTCCGGCAAAATCATATGGATCTTTTGTAGGATTTCCATCTTCGTCCAATTTGAATAAGTAGAACTCTTGCTCAGAACCGAAAGAAAACTCTAGCCCTTTGTCGGCAGCTTCTTTCACTGCATTAGCAAGTAGTGTTCTAGAATCGCACTCAAAAGGAGAACCATCAGCATAAGTGATGGAACAATACATTCTAACAACCTTTCCACGCTCAGGCCTCCAAGGAAGCAACATAAGAGTAGAAGGGTCTGGATGAAGTACTAAATCCGAATTAGTGATATTTCCAAAACCTTCTATGGAAGATGGGTCGAAAGCAATGCCTTTGTCGAAGGCTCGGTCCAACTCTCCTGCCATAATAGAAATATTTTTTTGTTTGCCGGTAATATCGCAAAACGCGAGGCGGATAAACGCCACATCCTCTTCGCTTACGTATTCCATAACTTCTTCTTTGGTGTAAATCATAATAACCTCCAAAAATTAATTCATATGTAAATAAAAATAACTACCAACATAATGTAGGTAGTTATTCGAGTACGTATTCTTATATGTTTAGTTGGCTACATACATTTGTTGATACGGATTTTTGCTGTCAGGAATTACTACTGTAAAGTCTGAATCCATAACGTCCTTTTTATTATAATCAAAAAGCTTGCAAAATTCATCTATATATTCTTCGATTTCTGCTTTATCTTTTAAAGTGGCTTTTCTGGCCGTAACTTGGTGTGGAAAGTGCACTCCCTTGCATTTGCTGCGGATAAACATCTTTCCGCCATGCATTCCAGTACAAGCATAGTTACCAACAATGCGATCATCCTCGCTATCAAGACCAAGCACGATAATAGTACCGCCTGCCTGATATTCGCCCAAGAAACTTCCAGCCTTACCGCCGATGATGAGAGAAGGGACTTTTTCCTTATAAGCTTTCATATGGATGCCAGCACGATATCCAGCATCGCCTTTTACAAAAATGCTTCCGCCACGCATTGCATAACCTGCAGCATCGCCAATATTGCCGTGGATAACAATCTTACCCTCGTTCATAGTATCGCCAGTGGCATCTTGCGCATTTCCTTGAACTGTAATATTTGCACCATTAAGATAGGCACCCAACGCGTTTCCTGGAATACCCTCTATAGTAATATTTTTGTCATTCATGCCAGCAGCAATAAACCTCTGTCCTAAACAGTTTTTGACAGTGATTGTTTTACCCTTATCCCTAATTTTGTCATTTAGTAATTTGTAATCTATATCATTTGCTACAATATTCATAATGCCTCCTAAACTCTACTTCCTAATTTTTCTGCACGCGTGTCTTCGTCAAAGACACCAAGAGAAGTAGTAGTCATTAAAGTTTCAAAATCTATACTGTCTAGTGGAGTTTCCTCTCTAATTAGAGAAGTGAAAATTCCTGCTCTGTCAGTATCGCCCACTAGCATGTACCCAACCAGTTTGTTATCCTTTACAAAGAACCTTTTGATAGAAGTAGGAGTGGTCTCGTCA
Organism: uncultured Lachnospira sp.; assembly: GCA_947169835.1. GTDB lineage: Bacteria > Bacillota > Clostridia > Lachnospirales > Lachnospiraceae > Eubacterium_G. The sequence continues at coordinate 2,812 of CAMVRH010000085.1, forward strand.
AAGACAGTGGCTCCTTGCTCTTTGGTAGGATAAGATCCAGCGGATATTGAGTGAAGACCAAAGAATCCGATTGAGTTCATTGGTATGCCTTTAGTGAATTCAAAAATTTCGCCGGCCATATTCTTGCCTGCACATTCTCCTTGGAAGTACGCGTTAGGCAGAATCGCCAATACTCTGTGATCCCCCAAGCTTAAATCATAGCCTTCAGCACAATCTCCAGCTGAATAAATATTTTTAACACTTGTCATACAGTGTTTATCTACTAAGATTCCTCGATTAACTTTGCAACCAATTTCAGATGCCAAAGAGGTATTTGCCTTAACACCAACTGCTAAAACTAAAACGTCAAATTCTACAGTTGAGCCATCGTTCATAGTAGCGACATTTCCATCAAACTCTGCAACTGAATTTGAAAGCATAAACTCAATGCCAGCATCTTCTAATACATTTTGCATCATCTTAGCTGGAACACTATCTAAAATACTTGATAGAACTCTGTCAGCCAAATCGCAAACTGTAATTGATTTAACCCTTTCGGCTAATCCTTCAGCGCATTTAAGTCCAATCAAACCTGCACCAATAATCAAAACTCTAGAATTCTTATCAATAGACTTTTCAAGTCCCAACGTATCATCCAAAGTCATAAAGCAATGCTTGTTTTCTACAGTGTCCAACCCTTTAAAAGGTGGAACGAAAGGAGTAGAGCCAGTACAAATACAAAGTTTCTCAAAACTTCTTGAACCGCGCTTTGAACCAGACTTAAAACTAACCTTTTTAGCTTTCTTATCAATCTTTGTAACTTCACTGTCTAGCAAAACTTCCACATTGTTCTTTTTGTAGAATGAATTGGTTCTATATTTCATCTTATTTAGAGTAGTTTTTCCTTCTAGATAGTAGGAGATAAGAGGTCTTGCGTAAGTCATGTGTTTCTCTTTTGCAATAACAGTGATAGAACCTGTCTTATCCACACTTCTGATTCCCTCAATACATCCAATAGAAGAAATGCCGTTTCCAATAATTACATATTTACTCATAATCTATCTCTCCTCAAAAACTATAGCCTTGTTTGGACATCCTTTGACGCAGGCTGGCTCGCCGCATGAATTCTTAACGCAAAGTTCGCACTTAGTCATCGTGCCATCTTCACCCACCGTCAAAGAACCATAAGGACAAACTAAAACGCAAGTGTGACAACCCACACATTTGTCTTTGTCTATAACAACCACGCCGTCCTTTTTAGAAATAGCGCCCGCAATACAACTCTTCACACAGATTGGATCATCGCAGTGGCGACAAGACACGGCAAAATGTATCTGATCTTTATCATCCACTTTGATGCGAGGATATATTGGTTTATCTTTAAGTGCCTTTACCATATCTTCACATCCAGAGTTTGCGAATGCACAATTGTATTCACATAGATGACATCCTAAACACCATTTTTCATTAACATATACTTTCTTCATCTTTATTCTCCTGCATGTTTAATTCCTAATATCTCAAGTTCTTTCTCATTTAAGCCAACACCTCGAAGCATCAATCTGTTTCCTTTAAGTGCTTCAATCGAGTTAATACCCATAGCACCGATAATCTCTTTAATCTCGTGCTTCCAAGCAGTCATTAGATTTACAAGTCTCTTTGTTCCAATATCAGGATTTAATCTCTTAACAAGTTCTGGGTCTTGAGTTGCAATACCCCAGTTACATTTACCACTCTGACATGTTCTACAAAGGTGACATCCCATTGCAAGTAGAGCAGAAGTTGCCACATAACAAGCATCAGCACCCAAGGCAATAGCCTTTAC
>CAMVRH010000086.1 GCA_947169835.1 uncultured Lachnospira sp.
CTTAACACCTTTCATACGCTGTTTCAAAACTTCTTCGATAAGGTTAGCAAGGTCATCTCTAGTCTGTCCTTCTGGTACCTCATCTAGATACATAAACATAGTAACGAATGGTGCCTGACCATTACATGTCATCAAAGTGATTAGCTGATACTGGATAGTCTGGATACCACGATTGATTTCTTCTTTTAATCTCTTCTCAGTGATTTCAGAAACCTGTTCGTCAGTATAGTTCATACCGATTTCTTCGCTCTCAGCCAAAACTTCTTTTCTAATCTTCTCTCTTGAAACTTGAACGAATGGTGCCAAGTGCGCCAAAGAGAATGACTGTCCACCATACTGGTTAGATGCAACCTGCGCTACTATCTGAGTAGTAATGTTACATGCTGTATAGAAACTTCTAGGTGTATCTATCTTTGTCTCAGAAATACATGTTCCATTCTGAAGCATATCTTCTAAGTTGATCAAATCACAGTTGTGTTCTTTCTGAGCAAAATAATCTGAATCATGGAAGTGAATGATTCCCTGCTCGTGCGCCTGCACGATATCTTCTGGTAAAAGAATACGTCTTGTTAAATCCTTACTAACCTCACCAGCCATGTAGTCACGCTGTGTTGAGTTGATAGTAGGGTTCTTGTTTGAGTTCTCCTGCTTAGCTTCCTCATTACTCTGGTTAATGAGTGAGAAGATCTGCTCATCAGTAGTGTTAGACTTACGAGCCAACTCACGAGTATAACGATAACGTACATACTTCTGAGCTACTTCGTAGCCACGCATCTCCATGATGCCTCTTTCTACCATATCCTGAATATCTTCCACTGCTACTGCGTGGTTTGCTGACATAATCTGGTCTTCTACCAACTTACCAACTGCAGCGATTTGATACTCATTCATTTTGTAAAGAGGATCAATCTCATTATTTGCCTTTCTAATAGCGTTAAGGATCTTATTAATATCAAAGATTACCTCTTCGCCATTTCTTTTAATTACTTTTTGTGTTTTCACTTCCATAACTTTTCTCCTTTACTTTCAACTTCCCGTTCTTCCTCACATATAAAAACTCGCGATTTTTAGGGGTTTTCTACCTCATTTTTGCCTAAAAACCACAAGATGTTGTGTTTCTTTACTGTATTGTACACGATATATACCGTTTTGTAAAGAGAAAATTGAATATTTTTACAAAAAAGTGCAGATTTTTTGAAAAAAAGAACAGGACTGTTGAAAGTTTACTTTCATAAAGTCCTGATCTTTTTTTCAAATATCGCGTTTACGCGATGTTAATTAATCTGCACTTGTAAAAATATTCATTTGCGAACACATGAATAATTTGCGAAGCAAATTATGAATGTGTTTACAACTTAGCCACGGCCAAATTTAATAACAGTCACTTTTCCATTTTTAACTTTAAGCTCGCATTCATTCAAGCTCATCTTCTTAATCTTCTTAAACTTAGCAAATGCCTTTGCTCTACTAATCTTCTTTTTCTTCTTGCCTTCCCAGCATCTGTCGTAGAACTTGCATTTTTTATGAATAATAAATGTTCTCTTCTTCGCTTTTATAATCTTGCTAGCTCCTTTGTCGGTCTTGCGGTACATAAACGAACCGTAAGTGATAAGCTTAGCAGTTTTGCCGTAAACGATCTTTGTCTCCTGCTGAGTAGGAGCCTCTGTAGGTGCTACTGTTGGAGCCTGTGTAGTTGGCTGAACTGTAGTCTCGCCCTCATCATTTACCTTTGGTGAAACCACTACCACTTTCTTGCTAGCAACAATCTTTGCCTTCTTAATATATCCAAAGTAAGATTTCTTCTTTTGGATCATGGCAAAGTAATAACCCTTCTTTGTCTTCGCTTCCACTCCGCTAGTCTTCATAACCGCGAAAGTTGAAACAAGCATCACAAATGTTAAAACAACTGCAACTATCTTCTTCATAAAATCACCCTCCACACTAAATGTATGTTTAACCTGTATATATCATAGCATATTTTATGCTTCAGTTTTCAAATCTTTTTTGAATACGCTTCTAATCATTAAAATAGAAACAATGGCTGCCAGCGCATCCGCAACAGGCGTCGAATACATCATACCATCAATTCCTTCTCCGCCAAAATTAATAAACACAATTGGCATCACAATTAGTAGAGGTAGCCAAAAGATAATCTGCCTCGTCAAAGAAATGAACGTACCTTTTGCAGGTTTGCCGATGGCGGTACAAAACGTAGATGACAAAGGCTGTATACCATTTATAAATGCAAGTGCCGATACTATACGACAGAACTTTGTTCCACATTCGATGTACAAATGGAAATCTTTAGCGCTGCTCTCGGCAAACAATCCCATGATTTGACTTGGGAAAGTTTGCATAATAATCCAAGCTATTATAGAAATAACTTCGTTGCAGGCTAATGCTATCAAGAATACTTTCTTAACTCTATCGTACTTCTTCGCGCCCTTGTTAAACGACGCAATAGGTTGCATACCTTGTGAAATACCAATACAGAATGAAAAGTAAATCATTAAAACTTTTATAATAATGCCCGAGCACGCCAAAGGAATCTCCGGACCGTACTCCGATAGTTTTCCGTAGTAGATAGCAGAATAATTTGCAGCTACTTGCACTAACACCATTGCAAGTTGATTTAAAAATTGCGCTGCACCAAGTTGCATTGTTCTTAGCACAATACTAAACTGTGGTTTCAAATGTTTTAGTAAAATCTTATCGGCCTTAAAGTTAAATAGGTATATAACTGCGATACCACAACTCAAAACCTGTCCTAAAACTGTAGCCACAGCTGCACCTGTCATTCCCCATCCAAATTTCATTACGAATAGGTAATCTAGAATAACATTTGCAACAGCACCAGATGCATTACAAGCCATTGAGTACCAAGGACTGCCATCAGCCCTAATCAAATGCGCTCCACCACCTGCTAACATAACAAATGGCACACCTAATAAGATTACTCTCAAGTACTCTACTGCATATGGCAATACTTTTTCAGGTGTCTGGAAGAAAACAAGAACTGGGTTTAGGATAAGCTGCACAACAATTGCAATAACAACACCTACGGCAAATAGCATAGTGACAGAGTTTCCGACAAACTTCATTGCCTTCTTTCTGTCGCCTGCTCCCATATTCAAGTTAAATCCTGAAGCACCACCAATACCAAACGCAAGTGTTACAGCAAGGCATAATGTAGTAATAGGAAATGCCATGTTGGTGGCAGCATTACCTAGCGCTCCTACTGTCTGACCAATAAAGAATTGATCTACAATATTGTATAACGAAATAACAAGCATCGAGACGATGCTTGGAACTGCAAATTTTCTTAATAATTTTCCTACGGGCGCTGTGCCCAAAATATTTTCTTTTTGCATAACTTCACCTAGTATATTGCAATTAGTCTTTGTTTTCAATAGATATAATAAAAAAGGTTAACCAAATTTTATCTTTTGGTTAACCTTATTTTATGATTCCTGATTGTAGAAGAATTACCATCGATAGTGAGTAGTAAGTAACTACCGCTACCAAGTCATTCATCGTAGAAATCAGTGGTCCAGACGCTACTGCTGGATCAATCTTCAACTTACTAAATATGATCGGAACCATCGCTCCGACAAAGCTGGAAATAACCATCGCAACCCACAACGCCATTCCGATACATGCTGAAATAGCAAATGCCTGCTCAAATGGATATCCTTTGATGAAGTGAATGTAACAGCCTGTGATAAGTGAAGAAATAAGTCCTACTATCAGTCCGTTACAAAAACCTACGCGTAGTTCCTTCCAAACAAATCCCATCTGCTGTCCAAACGTCAACTCTTCATCCATCAAAACTCGGATGGTAACACCTAGTGTTTGAGTTCCAACGTTACCAGACATACCTAAGATTACTGACTGGAAGAAAACGATTACTGTTAAATCGTGAATAACCTTTTCATACATACCAGTAACCGATGCTACGATTAGTCCTAGGAACAAAAGAACGATAAGCCAAGGAGTACGTTTCTTTAAACTCTTAAGTAGTGGCTCGTTCAAATCCTCCTCTTCAGACAAACCGGCGAAACGGGCGTAGTCTTCACCCATCTCTTCATCTACTACTTCTACGATATCCTGTGATGTGATAACACCCAAGATATGTTTGTCATTATCTAAAACAGGGATTGAATCCTCTGAGTAATCTTTCAAGTCTTCGATGGTCTCGTCTATAGTCTCGTGGTCGAACACGTATGGATAAGATGTTGTAACCAAAGTTTCTAGCGGAACTTCTGATCTAGCGATAATCAAATCAGTTAAATCAATCGCACCGTAGAACGCTCCATCGTCATCCAATACATATATAGTAGAAATGTTGTCGTTGTCAGCCGCCTGACTTACAACACTCTTCATTGCTTCCTTGATTGTGTAGTGAAGAGGAATAGATACAAAGTTAGTTGTCATCTTCGAACCAATCTCATCTTCATCGTAAGACTGAATCAAATCGACATCTTCTCT
>CAMVRH010000087.1 GCA_947169835.1 uncultured Lachnospira sp.
ATACTCCATAAATACTTTGACTACTTCGCGATCGTCTTTTCGCATTTTTTTGTTACACATTTTAGGCAAGTTAGTATAGGAAGTACTGTTGTTTAGTCTTCCTTTGCTAACAGCTTCATCACCTGATGACCACTCCATCAGTTCTTTGTTGTAACAAACTGTTGTTGGAATCTGAAATGTGTCCTTATTCTTAGTGTGAATATTCTTAGGTGTCACATCATTTTCCAAATATGCAAGTTGTGTAAAATCCATGGAAAAATCAATTGCAAGAATTATACCTTTGCCCACTTTTCTCCTCCTTATAGCAGTTTAAATGACTCTTTTCCTGCTACTTTATCTAATTCATAAGTCTGCATGATTTCTTTGCACTCTGCATCTTTGCCTAGTTCTTTGCAGACCATCATTGAATTTATCATTCCAAATCTTGTCTCGTCGTTGTAAATGTCTTTCTTAGAAATTCTAACTGAGTAGTTATCTACCACTTTGCCGTTAGGCGCTTCCTCTGAGTATTCTCTTATGCTGTAGTTTATCTGCTCACCGTAGAACATAATAATCTCTTTTGTGAATACTCCCTGATAAATACTTCCCATCTCCTCAACCACTGGCTCTAATTTACCCTCTGGCGTTGTGATTGTATATTTAATCTCAACCTTGTGGTTAGGATTTGTTCTAAAGTCTATAACTGTCTTATCAACCATTCCGAATGGAATCTTAATCCACTTGCTAAACTTCTTATAAAATTCGAAGTGAATGCTGTTCTTAGCAAGTTCATTGATAAGAGTTTCAACAATTGTAATTTGTCTCTTAGTTGGTTCAGACACTTTAGACATAACCTCTATGAATGCAATCTTACAAATCATTGGAGTGTTAAATCCGTTAGCGTACTCTTCTTCTAAGATCTCCCAAACTATTCTTGGGCACTGAACTTTCTTTATGAAGTAGTTGTAACTTACATATGTGTAGAAAGCTTTGCGCACCTTTGACGATGTTGGGTATTTCAAATACTCTGTGTAAATATCAAAGATCTTATCTGATGTGTCATTTTCAAACATATACTGGATAAGAAGTCTCTCAGCAATTGTATTGTCATCTATCTCTAGTGACTTTGATGCCAAGAACAATTGATATAGTTCAAGTGATCCACCCTCATAGTGACGGCCTAAGTATTTTAGAACTTCTTTGTCTCTGCAACCGTTTCTAAAAATACTTCCGCACATCTTCACTACAATTTCATTATTTTCGTAGTCAGGATCTTTCACTAGTTCCACACAAAGTTTTTCGATTAACTTTTTATCGATTCCTTTGTATCCGTATTTCGCTACCAATGGATAAGTCTTCTTCAAATGATTTCTTGATAGCATAATCTCAATCACTTTTCTTCTAGCGAATATAGACATTGTGTCCAAGTCAAAGTCCACTGGGTAAACATTTAGATCTCCCATGTCATATCCTTTGTAGAAGTAGTTAATTGCGAAGTTCTCAAGGAAATGTTTGTAGTGACTAGAAATGCCTCTAATCTCCATTGTATCCTTGATAGTCTTTGCCTCGCCCTTGCGCTTGCTTGGATGGCGAAGTAAATCTTCTGTATCACAAAGCTTAAGCATTGCGCTAAAGCCAGTCTTTGTAATGTTGATCATCTCAGCCATGCTTGTGATTTCACTCTCCACTTTAGAGAGGAACCTACCTCTGTAGTCCACATACATAATGACTGGATGTTTTGTGTAAAGTTGCACGTAAGCTATGCCATCTTTCAAGTCCACTTCTTGCACTGCATCCACTTCTTTGTGCGCAACAATCACTGACTTAATGTTTTGATTGTCCACTTTAATCATGTAAGTGTGAAGCACATTTGGAAGATGGTCTTCTAGCTCGCCCACGACAAAGTCATCATTCAATACATCTCTATAAACAAACTGAAGATGTGTGTTGTTATGCTCTGCCAAGATTTCGTCTGTAGCAAATCTTTCCATATCTGACAAGCACTTTGCGTAAGTCTTATCCTTTGGCGAGAAGTTGTTAACAACATTTGCAAAGAAGTAATCTCTGTTTTCCTCTAGAGACTCAGTTCCTAATTCAAAGTACTTGTACGCATTCTTCTCTAACTTGTCATAGTTAGATGTATCTGCTGTGTAAATGTAATACTCAAATAGGTTTGTTACATTTATATCTTTAGCAACACCAGCTTTTAGCCACTGGTGATATTTTTTATCTCTCTTGTCTCCACTTACAATCATTCTACAGATTGTTGTAAGAACATCCTTTAGTTTAGTAGCCTCGTAGAACTTAGTTAGAGTGTCAAAGATTTTATCGTTAAATCCTTTCTCTCTTTCAAGAACTAAAGCTACCTGCTTTGCGAATGGGCGCTTAACCATATCGTATCTTGCGATAAAGTTAATAACCTGAATTTCAAAGTCTCCAATCTCTTTGAGAAGTGCTGGCTCTTCTAATAGAACTTGTGCTGCTTCAAAGTAAATGATTGGACTTACTGTTCCGTGGTTAAATGCACGCTTCGCCAAAGTATACTTAAGAGATGGATTATTGTTGTATCTATCATCTGTGTAGAACAATACCCATAGCACTTGCCATGTGTCGTATCCATTCTCAAAGTAATTCTTAATTTCTTTCTTTATGTCCTCAGTAAATGTCGCATCGTTTTTGTACAAAGATCTTAAGTACAAGTAATAGCAATACTGACTAATATCTTTCTCATCGCCCTGATCTGCCATAATACCTGAGATAGTATTTAGAGTCTCAAGCGCCTTTGACTCATCATTATCCAAAATAGCAACCTGAGCTGTGGCTGATAGACCCATGATGTCATTTTCGTCCCAGTCGAATCTGTCTTCGGCGGTCTGGACCATTTTCTTCTTCCACTCTTCGCCGTCTATCTTTCCAGTTCTAAATGCAAGATAGTTTTTAACAAAACTAATTGCACTCTTCTTAGCATTGATATATGCGTCATCTTTTACTGCTTCGTTCACGACGATAATGTCGTAAACCAAAGTCTCGTTAGATGTCTTGAATGTAATCTTTCCGTGGTTACTTCCGCCGTGAAGTCTTGATGCATTTATAAAGTAAGTGTACTCAACAGTATTTCCATTAAACTGCTCTCCACCAATCTTTGGCTCGCATCCGTAGAAGAAATCTCCTTCCACTTCCACATCTATCTCTGTGTAACCCCAAGTGTTTTTATAAATCTTAATTACATCGCTGTAATTTTCTGTAATGTCTGCGTATTCTTTATAAGAATCTTTTAGTCTTATCTGGATTCTCTCTTTTAATCCCATTCCAACCAAGAACTCTTCCAAAGCAATATCTCTATTTCCATTTCTCATTACTTGGTTGTAGAGAGCGTATCCTTTGTTGTCCTCTTCAAAGAAGAAGTCTTTAAATTCCTTTGATAAGAAAACGATTAAAGCTTCGTCGTAGCCTTCTTTCACCGCCTTTACAAATGTTTCGTAATCAGTGATATCTCCAGCTGATGTGTGAATAGCACGCTCCTTCATAGTGATACCAAAAGGAATAGCGTAATCACCTGCATCTGTTACCACACTGATAGTTCCACTAACTATCTGGCCTGGAGCAAGGTTCTCTGTAGTGATTTTGTACTTGATAGTATTCTCTGTTCCGTCAAATGAGTCGTGCTCAAAACTAACGTGAGCATCTGTACTACAAACCACGCCTTTAATTGGGAGTCCATTTTTACTCTTAATGGTAAGTTCTCCCTCCTTGCTATCTCCACAGTCCAATGTGGCAGCTATTTGATTTTCTGACATTTCTGCATCAGGAGTTTCGTAAACTGAAATACCTGTTGCAAGTCTCTCGACTAATGCTTTCATAAGCACCTCCGGTGCAAAATATATTGTAGTTTTTTATTTTTCGTTTTTAATTTTTTCTAAACGGTCTTTCAACTCTTTTTCTACTCCTAAGTCACCTGGCTCGTAGAATTTCTTGTCTTTAATCTCGTCCGGCAAATATTGTTGATCAACCCAGTGATTTGGGAAATCGTGTGCGTATTTGTATCCAACACCGTGTCCCAAGTCATCATGTCCGCTGTAGTGCGCATCCTGCAAATGTGCCGGTACAGGAGCCTGAATATTATTCTCTACTTCTGCTGTGGCTCTTTCGATAGCCATGTATGAAGCGTTGCTTTTGGGAGACATTGCCACATACACTGCAGCCTCCGCCAAAATAATTCTAGCTTCAGGCATTCCGATTTGTCTGACTGCTTCCGCCGCCGATGTGGCAACCACCAAAGCATTAGGATTAGCCATACCAACATCTTCTGCTGCACAAATCATAATTCTTCTTGCAATAAAGTCTATACTCTCACCAGCTGCTAGCATCTTCGCCAAATAATAAACAACTGCATCTGGGTCTGAGCCTCTCATACTTTTAATAAAAGCTGAGATAGTATCGTAATGATTATCTCCATCTTTGTCGTACTTAAGTGCACGCTTCTGGATACATTCCTCTGCCACATCCA
>CAMVRH010000088.1 GCA_947169835.1 uncultured Lachnospira sp.
AACACAAACAAAAATGCGAAAGCAAAACTAGGTGCTATAGTTTTCCTTGAGAGAAGTGAGAAAAATTGGATTGAGCCCGAAAATGTGAAGGATGCTATTCCAAAGTTTTTCAAACAGACTACTAGAAAACTTACCCTTGAAGACTATATGGACAAAGCATTGTCCAATATGGAAGAAGTGCTTAGCGAGACTCCGTTATATAAAATGGGCTGTGATATTTCCAAAGAAGCAGCCGACATGGCATACGAGACTATTAGGAGAGTTTAGATGAAGATTAAAGAAGGATATATTCTTAGAAATGTGGCGGGATCATTTGTCGTTGTTCCGATAGGTGAGGCAGCATCAGAGTTTAACGGAATGATGAATCTAAATGATACGGGTGCATTTTTATTTGAGAAAATGATAGATGGCATAAGTAGAGAAGACTTGATTAAGGCTTTGACGGATGAGTACGATGTGGATGTCGAGACTGCGTCAAAGGATGTAGATGCATTTATAGAAAAAGTAGAAGAACAAAATTTGTTTGAATAAATAAGGAGCACAACTTGAAACTATTTAACAAAGACAATTCAGAAGGTTTAAGATGGATAATCAAAAACTGCAAACGAGATATTCCGTATGTAGTTTTAATTAGTGTGCTCTATATCATCTTAGCTTTAGTAAATACTGTTGTTGCATTGTTTAGTAAGTACGCTATCGATGCAGCCCAAGAAACATATGAGAAACATGCTTTTTCTATTGATGGCATGTCGATTTGGGAAATAATTCAGGCAGCATTTACAAATCCATACACTCAAAAAATCTTGATGTGGACTGGAATTATTCTAGTTGTTATATCAGCCAGATTGCTAATGAGAGTTGCTGCATCGGCTATCGGCATTAAAGTTACAGCCAAACTTACAATGAGATTTAGAACAAAATTGTTCTATGGCATTTTAAATAAAAAGTATGAAGAGATAAACAAAATACACAGCGGAGAACTTATTAACAGACTTACAAGTGATATAGGTATAGTAACCGATGGTGTAATAAGTATTATTCCAAACTTGCTTTATTACATCACACAATTTTTAGGAGCGTTTGTAGTTTTAGTAGTTATTGCTCCTAAGTTTACAATTCTTTTCCTTATCGCTGGAATTATTATTTCAATGATTACTTTGTTATTGAGAGGAAAATTCAAAGGGCTACACAAAGAAGTTCAATCTACAGAAGGTGTGGTTAGATCATTCTTCCAGGAAGCAATTGAGAGTATGCTAGTTGTAAAGACCTTTGGCGCGGAAGAGACCTTCAAAGAAAAAGGTGATGACTACCAAGAGATTAATTACTGGGCTAAGATGAAGAGAAGAAAAGTTAGTATATTGGCTAACGCTGGTTTCTCATTTGTATTTAACGCAGGATACTTGGCAGCATTAGTTTGGGCGGCATTGAAGGTGGCAGCAGGAGCGTTGAAGTTTGGTACACTTACAGCGATGCTTCAATTAATCGGCCAAATCCAGGCACCATTTGTAAATATCACAAAGGTAGTGCCAGATTACTATGCAATTATTGCTTCGGCTGAGAGAATCATTGAAATTGAAAAAATGGAAAACGAAGACAAAGATATTGAAGATATAAATGCACCAGAATTCTACAAACATTTTGATAGAGCAGAATTTGCTAATATCAAATTTAACTACGGAAGAGAGAGTGTGCTAGAAGATGGAAATGCCGAGTTTAGCAAAGGTGACTTTGTCGCAATAAGAGGTATTTCTGGTATTGGTAAGAGTACTTTGATGAAGATGCTTCTTGGAGTATTTAAACCAAACGAGGGAACAATTAGACTATATGAAAAGAATGGTAGTTATGTGGATGCAAGTCCAGATACTAGAAGCCTATTTTCATATGTGCCACAGGGTAACTACCTATTTAGCGGTACACTAAGAGAAAACATTAGGCTAATTAATCCATACGCCACCGACGAAGAAATACGCAAGGCTATGGAGATAAGTAACATTGATGATTTTATTGATACATTGCCTGATGGTCTAGATACAGTATTGGGCGAGAAGGGAACAGGAGTATCAGAAGGACAGGCGCAAAGACTTGCTATTGCAAGAGCAATCATATCTGATGCACCTATACTTCTTTTGGACGAGGCTACATCAGCGCTAGATGCACAAACAGAAAAGAGGGTACTTGATAATATTAAATCACTTAATTCAAAGACAGTTATTATCATTACACATAAATTCGCAGCATTAGATGTCTGCAACAAAGAGTTCTTAATTGAAAACAAAAAACTATCAATGAAAGAGCTATAAATCTTGGAGGATTTAAAAATGGGAAAGTATTTTGGAACAGATGGATTTAGAGGAGAGGCTAACAAAGATTTGACTGCTATGCACGCTTTTAAAGTGGGTAGGTTTTTAGGTCATTATTATAGCCAGAAAGGTGATTGCTCAGTAGCTATCGGTAAGGATACAAGACGAAGCAGTTATATGTTTGAGGATGCCTTAGCAGCAGGTCTTACATCGACTGGTGCAGACGTGTACTTGCTACACGTTACAACAACACCTTCTGTTTCGTATGTAGTAAGAACTGAAGACTTTGACTGCGGAATTATGATTTCTGCTAGTCACAATCCATTCTATGACAATGGAATAAAACTTCTTAATGGCGCGGGAGAGAAGATGGAGCAGGAAGTAATCGACCAGATAGAAGAGTACTTAGATGCCGACTTTGATTCTATTCCATATGCCGAGAGAGAAGATATTGGTAGAACTGTCGACTACTTTGCAGGAAGAAATAGATACATGGGATATCTAATGTCACTTGCTAAGCATTCGTTTAGAAATATTAAAGTAGGACTCGATTGTTCAAACGGTAGTGCATCAGCTATCGCAAAGAGTGTATTTGACGCACTAGGTGCTGAGACACATGTTATAAATGATCAGCCAAACGGAACAAACATCAATATGAATTGTGGTTCTACACATATTGAAGTTTTGCAGCAGTATGTTATTGATAACAAACTAGATATTGGTTTCGCGTATGATGGCGATGCTGATAGATGTTTCTGTATAGATGACGAAGGAAAGATAGTGGACGGAGATTTGATTCTCTATGTAGCAGCAGTTCATATGAAAGAAAAGGGTGAGCTTAAGAACAATGCTGTAGCAACTACTATTATGTCTAACCTTGGTCTTTACAAGGCCTTTGAAGAAGCCGACATCGCATATGAGAAAACTGACGTAGGTGATAAGTTCGTATACGAATGTATGAAGAATAATGATTATAGACTTGGCGGCGAGCAGTCAGGTCACATTATCTTTAGCAAGTATGCAACAACAGGTGATGGTGTTTTGACATCAATCAAGCTTATGGAGTTTATGCTTACTGCTAAAAAGAAAATGTCTGAACTTATTGCGCCAGTTACTATTTATCCACAGTACTTAGAGAACGTCCGCGTCGAAGACAAAGACGTTGTACTAAACGATGAAGATGTGCTAGCAGCAGCTAAGAAGGTAGAAGAAGATTTAGAAGGCGATGGCAGAATTATTCTTAGAGCTAGTGGTACAGAGCCAGTAGTTCGTGTTATGGCTGAAGCTAAGACAGACGAGATTGCACAGAGTGTTGTTAAAGAAGTGGTAGAAGTAATCAAGAGCAAAGGTTATGAAGCATAAAATTTGGATTTTAAGAATAGTATTAATTGTTTTAATTATTGGCTGGATGATTTTGATATTTGACTTCTCTGCTGACGATGGAGTAGAGTCACAGACACTTAGCGATAAGATTACAATTAAAGTTGTTCATATAATAAAATCAAATTATGATTCCTTGCCGGCGAGCGAACAAAAGGCATTCTTTAACAAAGTAAGTTTTGTTGTGAGAAAGATTGGGCACTTTGGCGAGTACGGATTGCTTGGATTACTAGTTACTGGATTTCTTTTAACATTTGAAGGAATAAGAAATTTAAAGAAGAGATACATTTACTTTTATGCGACGCTTTGGTGCATGCTATATGCGCTGACTGATGAGATGCATCAGCTATTTGTTAAAGGTAGAAGTGCGAAAATAGGAGATGTGTTTGTTGATATGTTTGGCGGACTAGTAGCAGCAGTTATACTAGTTGCCATTTGGAAGAAGATAAGTAAAAGGAAAAACTATGAAAAAGTTTGAAGAAAACATTAGAAGAGTCACACCATATGTTCCGGGTGAACAGCCAAGTGGAAGTGACATTATAAAACTAAATACAAACGAATCGCCATTTGCACCATCTACTATGGTTCAAATGTCAATCGCTAGTATGATGCCAGATGCACTTAGAAAATATCCAGATCCAGATGCAAAGGATTTGGTTAGAGAGATTGCATCTTATTATGATGTGGATGAGAATAAAGTGTTTGTGGGCGTGGGCTCTGACGATATTTTAGGAATGTCTTTCTTAACATTCTTTAATTCTGATAAGCCGGTTTTATTCCCAGACATTACTTATTCATTCTA
>CAMVRH010000089.1 GCA_947169835.1 uncultured Lachnospira sp.
CTACAACCTTAACATCATATTTACCTGGTTTAAATGTATTTGTTGTAGTAAATGAATTAACGTTGTTCTTAATTAGTGATGTGTTCTGCTTAACACCATCTACATATACGTTATAACCACATACTACAGCCAAAGTTCCATAAACAGTTTCAGGTGTCTGTGTCCAGTTAACATCTATTGTACCATTGCTGTTAGCTGAAGCAGAAACTTCTGTAATTTCTTTTGGCTCTTCAACAGGTGTACTAAAGTCAACATCTGAAATTGTAATCTTTGTACCTGGTGTAGCTGTGTCAAAGTTAAATACTACATTATCATTAACATTAGCTGCGTATGGCTGTGTCAATTTAGGAATTACATATGTATATTCACCTTCATATACTTCAAAATCATAGTTTTGATTATTAATTGTAACTCTCAAGTTATGCTGAACATCATCTTTGAATCCAGCAATATTCTTATCAGCCTTAATCTTAATCTTGCAAGAATACTCCTGTCCAGGTGTTAATGCTTTAGTATCCTTAGTATATCTAGGAAGAGTAGCAATAATACCTGTCTTTCCTGCAAACCATCCTGATGTTCCGTAGCAATACATTTCTACATCGCCTAGAGTTTTGTCGCCAGTCTTTTCAGCATATAGCATATCACCAAATGTACCTGTTGCACTATCAGTTACACAGTATAGGTTCCATGCACCAACTTTTACAGACTCATCATTGTTTACCTGCTGATATTCAGGTTCTCCCTCTTTATGAATAAATTCAATATTCTCAATCTTGAACTCAGAATTCTTTGTCAACTTATCAAGAATAAGTCTCATATCAGCACTTTCACCTGTGAATACAAATTCTTCTGACTCAAGAGTAGCTGAAGTTTTTGTTCCTGCTGTATCATATGTCTTAATTGTTTTAATAGTCTTATTATCAGGATATTCTTCGTTAGGAGTATAATCCTTAACGTCTAGTAGTTTTCCATCTACCATAACTCTCATTTGATTGTCCCATTTTTTCTGTATAGCTTCTGTATCAGTAAGTGTTGATGAAACAGTCAACTTCAAGTTATATGTCCAACCCTTATGTAGGTTAAATATACTCTTAGCATTAATAACATCTATTGCATTTGCTGGGTTATTAAGTACAAACCAACGTGAAACACTTCTGTTTAAGAATGTTGCATTGCTGTAAGGTTTCTCTGTGCTTGAACCGTCAACTTTATATGACATCTTACCCCAAGAACCTTCTTGAACAGTTTTACCCATTCTAGCATAACCTTGCAATGGAGTACCTGGTACATTTGTCCACTCATCGTTTGGAACTGGTGTCCATGGATAAGAAGTATCTTCAATGAACTTAATGTCCTTAACACGAAGAATTGTTCCCTTATCTATTTGATCCATATTCATTACTACAGCTGTAGGATCGTTTTCAACCTGCTCAGCCTCGTATACGAATGGCTCTGATGTTACTGTTTTAAAGTTATCTACATTATCTCCACAATCCTCTAGTTCAAATTCAATTGGATTCTGGTCAACACTCAATAGTAATGTCTTAGGCTCACCATACATATCTGTGCCTGTTTTTTTACTTGAGTAATATGTGAATTGTACTTTATAAGATTTTCCAACTTCTAGTTTGTTAGGTTCTGTATCAATATAGTGATGAACTGTACCTAGTGTAGCCCATGCATCATGCCATCCTGAAGATGAACGAACTTTGATTAGAGTATCTTCTAATTTATAAGCTCCACCTTGATAACTTGGTGCATCTTTGTATGACAATGCACCCCACTGTGCGTTATCATCGCCAATACCTGTACATGTTCTAGCAAATAAATCCCACTTTCCGTGAGTTGCTGTATCTTCATTTGGAACAGCTGTCCAACCTTCTCCTGAAGTTGCGCTGAAAGTTAGCGACTCAAGAGAAATTTCTGTACCATCTTCAACACCGTCTAAGTCAATGTCTACTGTAGCTTGTCCTGAGTATTCAAACTCGTCAAATGTAATTTCATTAACACCTTCAGTTAGAGTAGTTTCAAATGCTTTACCATCAATGATAACCTGGATTTTTTTATCTCGACCCTTGTTATCTTTCTTTGTAGCTGCACTTGAATTTAACTTAATTGTTGGTACGTATGTTTCACCAGAAACTAGCTTGATATTAGAGTAATTGCTCTCACAATAATTTGGCAATCTAAGACTTGTTGCCCATGAGCTTCTATTATCTCCTGTCTGGCCCATATCAACCCAACCAGACTGAGTTACTCTAAATGAATAATCAGTTAGTTTGTCTTCTGATGCATTCTTTTTAACTCTCATTTTTCCAAGCAATCCTGTTGTTGCCACATTACTGCGCATAGCTAATGCTTGATACATATCATATGTTTGATACTGTGCGCTTTGACCAGGATGCTCATCCGGATTCCAGTTTGGAACTGGATCCCAACCATTATCTTCATTAATAAATGAAACTTCTGAAATCTTGATAGTAGTTCCAGTCATCAATCCAGCTGTGAATAGATAAAGATCATCAGGGTTTCTTTTTGGTTCATCACCGTAAGGTTGTGCATAGATGTCATAATCAAATGTTCCATCCATCTTAAATTCGCCTTTGTTTAAAGCTTCTTGAGTTACAGGAATCTGATAAACATTTCCCTGAATGTTAGCAAGAATAATACCTCTTCCATTATCCTTATTTGGCTCTTCAAATTCGCCTTCTGGATAATTAATTTCGGCAGTAATCTTTAGCTTATATGAACTATCAGGCTGAAGATTTCTTGTTGATAGGCATTTTGGCAATCTCATATAAGCACCCCAAGATACTTGATTATAATTACCATGGGCAGAATTTGTAAGAGTAACCTTAGTAGCATCTAGTGATGTTCCGCCACTATAGTCATATTCCATTGTTGCGTATCCTGACCATGCCTCATTTGCCGCATAAAGTCCCCATGCTCCGACCTGTGTTTCTGAAGCGCTTGGTACTTCAGAAGCATCTACACTAGATGGTGTAAACACAAATCCTGAAACAACCATAGCGATTGCACAAACAATCGAAACAACTCTTTTTAAAAGTTTTTCCATTTTTCATTTCCTCCTATTTTTCGAAATAACTTTTACATTTGGCGCATTAGGAAAAATGCACCTAGTATCAATATTATACAGAGTTATTCATTTTTTATCAAGCGAAATGTGGTAAAAAATGGGGGAATAAATAAAAAAATACAACTAATAAAAATGAGCCCAAAAACAATAAAAAAGAACGACTAGGAAAAATCCATTTCCCCTAGTCGCTCTTTTTTTATTGTTTTATAGACCGAAGGTCTATTTTAAGTTGGGCTCATTTTTTATTATTCACTCATCCTCTCCACGAAAGAGACCGAAGGTCTCTGAGTGGTATCTACTTCTTAGTCTTGCCCTTCTTTATAGAACTCCACTTACCATATACTTTCTTGCCACTGAAATCAAGCGCGTAAGCTCTAGCTCTAACATAGAGTTTCTTCTTTTTCTTCAACTTCTTAGACTTAATAGTCACTTTAAGTTTCTTAGTAAACTTCTTAACTAAAGCCTTCTTGTTCTTCTTCGCAGTCTTCTTAGATTTATAAACTGCTATTTGATACCCTTTAGCGCCTTTGGTCTTTTTAAGTTTAACTTTAAGTTTCTTAGCTGATTTCTTTTTCTTGTAAACTTTCTTAATCTTTGCCTTGCCAGGCGCTTTAACAGTAGTTGTTTCACCTGACTTAGTAGTTACATCTGTGGCACCAGTAACTGTTTCTCCTGAAGTTGGAACATCTGTTGAAGGAACTTCTGTGCTTGGATTAACCGAGCTGGTCTGTTCCGTCGAAGGAACTGGTGTAGTGGTAGGTTCAGTCACTGGAACTATTTCTACGCTATAAACACTAAATATTGTTCCCTTGAGCAATTGATCAAATTGGAAAACAACGTGATTATCCTTTGTAGAATCATATGTGAAAGTACCTGTGTATGTCTGAACACCACTTGGATTTAATGCCACATCAAAATCTTTATCTTTTTGATTTAATGTTACTCTCAACTGCTTATCGTATGTTACGTCTCTATCTGCTGTCTGAACATTAGACTCATCAATGTTAGCTTTGATTGTGAATCTATACTCTTTTCCGTTTTCTAGTCCATTCAAATATCCGCGTAATGTTGCAAATACAGATCTTGCTCCAAACCAACCTGATACACTCTTTAAATTAAGTTTCAAGCTTGATAGATCTGCTGGAATTCCCTCAATAGTATATTTAAGAGCGCCATACTGTCCTGCTGATGAATCAGTAATAGCATAAAGAGTCCAAGGAGTTCCTTCTGGTTTAACTGCTTGTCCATTTGGAACGTCAGTTCCAGATCCACTCATGTTAATAATCTTTATATCAGAAATATTAACTATCGCCTTGTCTGTCATTTCGTCAAACTCGAAGTCGATATCTTTTGTATTATTCTTA
>CAMVRH010000090.1 GCA_947169835.1 uncultured Lachnospira sp.
TTGTATTGAATGCACTATTTTACTAAATGTATAGCAACAATTACGACATAACAAGGAAAATGACGCATATATTGAGATATCTGGTTATAAAGTGGGCCTTTGCAGCGGAAATCTCTAGAAGTGTGATAAACACTGGAAAAACAACATTTTTTCTGCTTGACAACCCAAACCCCTTTAACTATAATAATATGGCGTGTTTATAGGGGTAAGTGCGCCCTAAATTAAGTATAAACATAGTTCTAATAAGGAGGTAAAACGGATGCCAACATTTAACCAATTGGTAAGAAAAGGACGTAAGACATCTACAAAGAAGTCAACTGCTCCAGCTCTTTTAAAGACTTATAACTCTTTAAATAAGAGAATGACAGATACAGCTTCTCCACAGAAGCGTGGTGTTTGTACAGCAGTTAAGACAGCTACACCTAAGAAGCCTAATTCAGCTCTTAGAAAGATTGCCAGAGTTCGTCTATCTAATGGTATTGAGGTAACAAGCTATATCCCTGGTGAAGGTCACAACCTTCAGGAGCATAGTGTTGTTATGATTCGTGGTGGAAGGGTAAAAGACTTACCTGGTACAAGATACCACATCATTAGAGGAACACTTGATACGGCCGGCGTAGCAAACAGACGTCAAGCACGTTCAAAGTATGGTGCTAAGAGACCTAAATAATTTTAGGTAGACTACATCACAGGTTGAATGATTTGTTTCGGTTATTAGAATTATGAAGCGGAGTTCCCGCCCATATATGAGTTGTCTAATACCGGCAAAACACAACTAAGTGAGTACCGTAGATCTAATCGCATGGAAACATGCAACTGAGTTTCTTCTATATAAAGAAGAGATTCTAAAAAAATGATTAAGGAGGGAAGTATTATGCCACGTAAAGGACATACTCAAAAAAGAGAGGTTTTAGCTGACCCTATGTACAACAGCATAATCGTTACTAAGCTTATTAATAACATTATGCTAGATGGTAAAAAGGGTGTTGCGCAGAAGATTGTTTACGGAGCATTCGATAGAGTTGCTCAGGAAACTGGCAAAAATGCTTTAGAAGTATTTGAAGAAGCTATGAACAATGTAATGCCAGCATTAGAAGTTAAAGCTAGAAGAATTGGTGGTGCCACATATCAGGTACCTATCGAGGTAAGACCTGCTAGAAGACAGGCACTTGGACTTCGTTGGATCACAGAGTATTCTCGTGCACGTAGCGAAAAGACAATGGAAGAAAGACTTGCAAATGAAATTCTTGACGCTGCTAACGAGACAGGTGCTTCAGTGAAGAAACGTGAGGATATGCATAAGATGGCTGAAGCTAATAAAGCTTTCGCTCACTACAGATTCTAATCACGTTAGAATAATTAAGAAAATGTTTTGTCTTCGACGAAGACAAATTATCAAATTAAATTTCGTATAAGGAGGAAAGAGCTTTGGCTGGAAGAGAATATCCACTAGAGAGAACTAGAAACATCGGTATTATGGCTCATATTGATGCCGGTAAGACTACACTTACAGAGCGTATTCTTTACTACACTGGTGTTAACTATAAAATCGGTGATACTCATGAAGGTACTGCTACTATGGACTGGATGGAACAAGAGCAGGAGCGTGGTATCACAATTACATCAGCTGCTACTACATGTCATTGGACAAAGCAGAAGGATAACAAGCCAGCACCTGGTGAGTTAGAACATCGTATCAACATTATCGATACTCCAGGTCACGTGGACTTTACCGTAGAGGTTGAGCGTTCACTTCGTGTATTGGACGGTGCTGTTGGTGTGTTCTGTGCTAAGGGTGGTGTTGAGCCTCAGTCTGAAAACGTTTGGAGACAGGCTGATACATACAACGTACCACGTATGGCGTTCATCAATAAGATGGACATCTTAGGTGCAGACTTCTTTAACGCAGTTGAACAAATTAGGGAGAGACTTGGCAAGAATGCTATAGTTACACAGCTTCCTATCGGAAAAGAAGATGATTTCAAAGGTATTATTGACCTATTTGAAATGAGAGCTTACATCTACAATGACGACAAGGGTGAAGATATTTCTATAGAAGACATCCCTGCCGACATGAAAGATCAAGCTGATCAGTACAGAGATGAGCTACTTGAAAAGATTTGTGAGTTAGATGACGACCTTATGATGGCTTATCTAGAAGGTGAAGAGCCTTCAGAAGAGGAACTTAAGAAAGTTCTTAGAAAAGCTACTTGTGATTGTACAGCTGTACCAGTATGTTGTGGTTCTGCTTACAAGAACAAAGGTGTTCAAAAACTTTTAGACTCAATCGTAGAGTTTATGCCAGCACCAACAGATATCGAAGCTATCAAGGGTGTTGACATGGAAGGTAACGAAGTTGAAAGACATGCATCAGACGATGAGCCTTTCAGTGCGTTAGCATTTAAGATCATGGCTGACCCATTCGTTGGTAAGCTAGCATTCTTTAGAGTTTACTCAGGTACTATGAACTCAGGTTCTTACGTACTTAACGCTACTAAAGAGAAGAAGGAGAGAGTTGGTCGTATCCTTCAGATGCACGCTAACAGTCGTGAAGAGTTAGACAAGGTATATTCTGGTGATATCGCAGCAGCAGTTGGTTTCAAACTAACGGCTACAGGTGATACTATCTGTGATGAGCAGGCTCCAGTTATCCTTGAATCAATGGAATTCCCAGAGCCTGTTATCGAGCTCGCTATTGAGCCAAAGACAAAAGCAGGCCAAGGCAAAATGGGTGAAGCTTTAGCAAAACTTGCTGAAGAGGATCCAACATTTAGAGCTCATACAAACGAAGAAACAGGACAGACTATCATCGCTGGTATGGGTGAGCTTCACTTAGAGATTATCGTAGATAGACTTCTTCGTGAGTTTAAGGTAGAAGCTAACGTTGGTGCACCTCAGGTTGCATATAAAGAAACATTCACTAAGGCAGTGGACGTTGACAGCAAATACGCTAAGCAGTCTGGTGGTCGTGGACAGTACGGTCACTGTAAAGTTAAATTCGAGCCTATGGATCCAAACGGAGAAGAAACATTCTCATTTGAATCTACTGTAGTAGGTGGTAACATTCCTAAGGAATACATCCCAGCCGTCGGCGAAGGTATCGAAGAAGCTGCACAGACTGGTATTATCGCAGGATTCCCAGTGCTTGGTGTTAAGGCTACAGTTTATGATGGTTCATACCACGAAGTCGATTCATCAGAAATGGCATTCCACATCGCTGGTTCTATGGCGTTTAAGGATGCTATGCAGAAGGGTGGAGCAGTGCTTCTAGAGCCTATCATGAGAGTCGAAGTAACAATGCCTGAAGAATACATGGGCGACGTTATCGGAGACATCAATGGTCGTCGTGGTCGTATCGAGAGCATGGATGACCTAGGTGGTGGTAAAATCGTTAGAGGTTTCGTACCACTAGCTGAAATGTTTGGATACTCAACAGACCTTCGTTCTCGTACACAGGGACGTGGTAACTACTCAATGTTCTTCGAGAAATATGAGCAGGCACCTAAGTCTATCCAAGAGAAGGTTGTGTCAGATACATCCAAATAATTAGTTTAAAATAAGGGCGTCAAAGCCCATAAATAGCCGTTATTTGCTAAAGGTTTTGCCTTGAAAAATAACGAAAAATATACTTGAAAATGTTTCTATTATTGAATATAATGGTATTTAGTTTTCGAGATAAAAGATACAAAATATTTTTTAGTTAATCAGGAGGAAATTAAAAATGGCTAAAGAAAAATTTGAGAGAACCAAACCGCATTGTAATATCGGTACAATTGGTCACGTTGACCACGGTAAAACAACATTAACAGCTGCAATTACTAAAGTACTTTCAGAGAGAGTATCAGGTAACCAGGCTACAGATTTTGAGAACATCGATAAGGCTCCAGAAGAGAGAGAGCGTGGAATCACTATCTCAACTGCTCACGTAGAGTATGAGACAGAGAAGAGACACTATGCTCACGTTGACTGTCCAGGTCACGCCGATTATGTAAAGAACATGATCACTGGTGCTGCTCAGATGGACGGTGCTATTCTTGTAGTAGCTGCTACTGACGGTGTTATGGCTCAGACAAAAGAGCACATCCTACTATCTCGTCAGGTAGGTGTACCAAAGATCGTAGTATTCTTGAATAAGTGCGATATGGTAGATGATGACGAACTTATCGAATTAGTAGAAATGGACTTAACAGAAGTTCTTGAAGAGTATGGATTTGAAGATTCACCAATCATCAAGGGTTCAGCTCTTAAAGCTCTAGAAGATCCATCAGGAGAATGGGGCGATAAGATCATGGAACTTATGGATACAGTTGATGAGTACTTCCCAGATCCACAGAGAGATACAGATAAGCCTTTCTTAATGCCAGTAGAGGACGTATTCACAATCACAGGTCGTGGTACTGTTGCTACAGGTAGAGTAGA
>CAMVRH010000091.1 GCA_947169835.1 uncultured Lachnospira sp.
AATCACAGAGCCAACACCTACATTCTCAGCATGTTTCGGTCAAGCATTCCTAGAACTACATCCAACAAAGTATGCAGAAGAACTAGTTAAGAGAATGCAGGCATCTGGAGCTAAGGCTTACTTGGTTAACACAGGATGGAATGGAAGCGGAAAGAGAATCTCAATCAAGGATACACGTGGAATCATTGATGCAATCTTAAATGGAAACATTAACAGTGCACCAACAAAACAGATTCCAATCTTCAACTTTGAAGTTCCAACAGAACTAGAAGGTGTTGATACAAACATCCTAGATCCAAGAGACACATACGAGGATCCAACAGTTTGGGAAGACAAAGCGAAAGATCTTGCTTCAAGATTTAACAAGAACTTTGTTAAGTACACTACAAACGAAGCTGGTAAAGCTCTAGTAGAAGCAGGACCAATACTATAAAAAAGATAATTAAGAGACTTGCAAAAGCAGGTCTCTTTTTTTGTGAAATGTTATGCAAATAAAATTTGGAGAGTTGTATTTTTATAGCAAAATTCTTATAATATAACCATCAAAGAAATATTCTTTGATACCCTGACTGTACGGGCTGCATAATTTGAACCTACAACACATTGAAGGGATTCCAAATCTCTGAGTCGGATGTCAGGCCTCATAAAATCAGTGGAAGGCAGAAGTTC
Organism: uncultured Lachnospira sp.; assembly: GCA_947169835.1. GTDB lineage: Bacteria > Bacillota > Clostridia > Lachnospirales > Lachnospiraceae > Eubacterium_G. The sequence goes on from CAMVRH010000091.1 coordinate 670, forward strand.
AGATGAGGTTGCCCACCTAGCCATTGCTAGGAGTCAATGAGCAGTACTTGCAGTTAAGGGAAAATAGTTTAAGAAAAAGAATGTAACTGGACGTTACATTCTTTTTTTATTGCATAAGTAGTTTAGACTTTGATATAATGAACCTAACAAAAAGTTCGGAGGATAATAATATGGCAGATGAAAAGAAAATAATATCAAATGAAAAACGTAATGTGTTAGCATTAGTATTTTTCGTTACTGTATTTGTGTACGGTTTATTTGTTTACATGTGCAATTATTTACTAAAGAACGACGATGAATAAGGGAGGACTTATACAATGAAATTTTACGTATGTAATCACTGTGGAAATATAATTCGTTATGAAAAAGATACAGGTGTTCCTGTTATGTGTTGTGGTGAGAAGATGGAAGAGTTAGTTCCAGGTACTACAGATGCTGCACAGGAAAAACATGTGCCTGCTATCGAGATCAACGGTGATGTAGTGACAGTAAGAGTAGGCGAAGTGGAACATCCTATGGAAGAAGAACACTACATTGAGTGGATTATTCTTGAGACAACTCAAATGGAATATAAAAAGAAATTAAAACCTGGTGATAAACCAGTAGCTGCATTTATACTAAATGAAGGCGATGAACCTATAGCAGCATTTGAATACTGTAATCTTCACAGATTATGGAAAAAAGAAATATAGTTAGTAATTAGATTATGTTATAATTTAATTAATGTTAGCGGAAGCTACTAATAAGAAAAATGGAGGAATCGTTTTATGGATGAAAACAACATTAATGGAAATGTTAACCCAAACGAAGAGACTAATGCAAATGAACAGCAGGCTCAACCTGCACCTGAGCAGAATGTAGAGCCTACACCTGAACCTCAAGTTCAGCAGGATGCTAATCAAGGTGCTTATAACCAGCAGAATCAGGCTTATAACCAGAATGCTTATGATCAGCAGAATCAAGGCTATAATCCTAATGGTTATAATCAAGCTCCACCAGCTAATGATGGCAAGGCTACAGCTAGTATGGTATGTGGTATCGTTGGATTTTTCTGTTGTGGTTTAGTTTTAGGAATTATTGCTATTGTACTAGCAAATCAGTACTTCCAAGAAACTGGCGACATTAATAACGGAAAGGCTAAAGCTGGTAAGATTTGCGGTATAATCAACGTTGTACTATATGTAGTAATTATGATTATTTACGCTATTTTGTTAGCATCAGGAGCAGCTGCTCATATGTATTATTAATTAAAAAAGAATGTGGTAGAAATACCACATTCTTTTTTAATGTCTTAATTTAAATTATATAATATCAATTTTAGAATTATTTTCATCATCATCTGGAGCCACAATTTCTGGATGTAATAATTTGTTGATCTCATGGCCTAAGAAGAATATGTAAATACAAGCATATGTCCAAAGCATTAGTACAACAAATGATGCTAAACTTCCATACATATATGATGTGTTAAAGAAATAATCCACATAAATATTGAATCCTAATGAGAAGAGTATCCATCCGGCTGCACTAAACAATGAACCCCAAAATATTTTCTTAAAAGTTGCATATGTTCTGTTTGATAACCTATATACTAATAAGAAGAATATTAGGAAGCAAACAAACATTGCTACGTATCTAAATGCCATCGATAGGTAGCCGGCTCCATCTAGATGAGGAGACTGACCAACTATATATTTTACTGATTTGTTTCCGAAAATTAATACACACATTGTTATAAGAATAAGGATAATAAATGCTAATGTGTATACCATAGAAAGTAATCTTGAAACAATGAAGTTTCTATTTTTATGTAGATTATTAATATTGCTAAGTCCGTCCATAAGAGTGTGAACTCCCTTTGACGCGGACCAAAGAGCGATGATGGCTGAAATTGAAATAGAAAAGCCAGAGGCATATTTTGACAAATAATTAACCAAATCATTCATAAGCTCTCTAATACTATGATTGCTGACAGTATTAATTATTTTAATAAAGACTTCTCGACCTGAAGGGATAATTGAAACTAGGTTTAGAAGTAATAGTAAAAATGGAAATACTGATAGCACCATAAAGAAAGAAGATTGTCCTGCATGAACATCAATCTTATCTTCTTTTAGGTTGTCCAAGAATGGACTTATTTTTTTTTCGTAAAACTTTTTCATACAAAAAATTATAATATATATAGAAGAATAATTAAAGAAAAACTGACAAGATACATTTGACACAAATACTTATTATGATATAATTTAACAGGTTATATAAAGGCTGTGAATGTGCACAGTAGGTACTGATTTTCCTTTAGAGAGGAAGTTCTAGGCTGAAAGACTTCTAGGTTCAGATCATTACTGAAATTCCCACAGGAGCCGCATTTGTGAAACTAAGTAGCAGATGACGTTTGATACGCGTTAAGTATAATGAAGAGTCTATTAAATTAGAAATTAGGGTGGTACCGCGGAGAGATTCGTCCCTTACGCAGGTGCTTTTTTTATTGCAAAAAATATAAGGAGAAAAGAAATGAAAGAGAAATTACAAGCTATCCAAGAAGAAGCTTTGAAGAAGATTTCTGAGAGTGGCGATTTAGATAAACTCTATGAAATCAAAGTAGACATCTTGGGTAAAAAAGGTAAGTTGACTGAAGTTCTAAAAGGTATGAAGGACGTAGCTCCTGAAGATAGACCTAAAATAGGACAGATGGTTAATGATACCAGAAAAGAAATTGAAGATAAGATGGAGGAGATGAAGACCAAACTTCAGGATAAAGTCTTGGAAGAAAAGATGAAGAATGAAGTGATTGACGTCACTCTTCCAGCCAATAAGAATAAGATTGGACACAAGCATCCAAATACTTTGGCTCTAGAAGAGTTAGAGAGAATCTTTACAGGTATGGGATACGAAGTGGTAGAAGGTCCAGAGATTGAGTTTGACTACTATAATTTCGAGGCGCTAAACATCCCAGAGAATCACCCTGCAAAGGATGAGCAGGATACATTCTATATAGATAGAAACATCGTGCTTCGTACTCAGACATCTTCTGTGCAGGCTAGAGTTATGGAAAACACACAGCCACCTATCAGAATTATTTCTCCAGGTCGTGTGTTTAGATCTGATGCTGTGGATGCTACACATTCACCATCATTCCACCAGGTGGAAGGTCTAGCTATTGATAAGAATATTAACTTTGCTGACCTTAAAGGTACTTTAGCAGACTTCGCCAAAGAATTATTCGGCGAGGACACACAGATTAAGTTTAGACCTCATCACTTCCCATTTACGGAGCCAAGTGCTGAGATGGATGTAAGCTGCTTTAAGTGTGGTGGAAAAGGATGTAGATTCTGTAAAGGCGAAGGTTGGATTGAGATTTTAGGTTGTGGTATGGTTCATCCAAATGTTTTGAAGATGAGCGGTATCGATCCTGAAAAGTATCAAGGATTTGCCTTTGGCGTAGGCTTAGAGAGAATCGCGCTACTTAAGTACGAGATTGATGATATGAGATTATTATACGAGAACGACGATCGTTTCTTGAAACAGTTTTAAGGGAGGGAATTAAAATGAATACAAGTTTAAGTTGGATTAAAGAATACGTTCCTGACCTTGAGTGTACTGATCAGGAATACATGGATGCTATGACTTTGTCAGGCACAAAGTGTGAAGGCTATAAAAAGTTGGACGAAGACCTAGACAAAATCGTAGTTGGACATATTGATTTAATAGAGAAACACCCTGATGCAGACAA
>CAMVRH010000092.1 GCA_947169835.1 uncultured Lachnospira sp.
TCCACGTTCTTCCAGCTCAGCTTTTAACTTCTCATACTTCTGATATAAATCACCAAGTCCAGCTGGCTCTATTTCATTTGCATATAGTTGGTATTTGCCTTGGGCTTCATATACACCCACATAACCTTTAATTACAATTTGTTGGCCAGGCTCCATTCTAAACTTTAGCTTAGAAGCATTGCCCTTCCACATAATGCAGTTAATCACATCTGTGTTTTCTTTAATTGTAAAGTAGATATGACCACTTCCGTGATAGTTACAATTTCCAACTTCGCCTTGTACTGTAATACTTTTTAAGAACGGATCAGTCTCTAGAATATTTTTTATATAACTATTTAATTGTTTTACCGAATAAATAGATTTTTCCATTTTTACTCCGCTACAAAGTTAGATAGAATTCCATTAATGAATTTAGGAGAAGCATCCGACGAATACTTCTTAGATAATTCAACTGCTTCGTTCACAGCCACCTTATCTGGTATCTCCTCATCCATTTTGATTTCATAGTATGCCAAACGTAAAATTGCTTTATCTACTTTGTCCATACGATCCACTTTCCATTTGTTAGACACTGACTCTATTTCTTGATCGATAGTTTCTTTGTTGTCTAATATCTTGTTAGCCTTATCGATTATGTAAGTCTTATCTTTTTCGGTGAATCCATCTTTGCCATCAAAATATAATGAAAACTGAGTATTCAATTCTTCTTTGTCGTGGAAGTCATCTAAATATAAAAGTTTAAGGACATTCTCACGAATCTCGCTTCGTTTCATTATTCCTCCAATTTATGCATAAACAATGCATAAAGTATTTAATAGTGTATTTTTATTAGTCTCATTAAATGCAATAAAGGGTGTCTATATTAGACACCCTTATCAATTCTTATTCTCCTACGCTAGCGATGTTAACATCTACGTTAACCACTTCTAAGCATGTCATATTTTCAACGGACTGTTTAACTTTGTCTTGAACTTTCTTGGATATTTTAATAATATTCTCGTTCATCTTTATGATCAGTTTTACACTGATATTAACTTGGCTTCCCTCAACTTCTACATGAACACTCTTTGCTAACTTCTTCATGCTAGTTTTAGTAACCATGTCCGGAGTAATTCCACCTGCCATAGCGTACACTCCGTCTACCTCTAATGCTGCTATAGCTGATATCACGCCTAAAACGTTTTCAGTCACATATACAGCTCCTAATTCAGGTACGTCAGATATTACATGTGAATTCTTTACATCCATATTTACAACCTCCTAGGGTTTAAATTTTCTAAGAGATATTATATCAAAATGCCCCTATTTTTACAATCTTATTAAATTGAATGTAAAGACTTTTTATGTTATACTTTTAGTCGATTTTAACAAGGAGAAACCAATGAAAATTACAAAGAATAAAGTAATTTCAATATTCGTAATAATCGCAGTTATTGTTACTTTTTTCCCATACGAAAACAGTATCAAGAGTTCTGAGACTATTAATCATATAAAGAGCATTAAACTAAGCAAAAACAGTGTCAATCTAACTCCTGGCAAGAAGACTGTAATATCAGCTAAAATTTCTTACAAAACTGATACCGATGAGTTAGAAAAGCACATTTGGTCAAGTTACGACAAGAATATTGCCACTATTAATCAGGATGGCATTATCACTGCCAAATCTAATGGTACTACTTATATTCTATGCTCTTCTAAGTCGGGCAAAACTATTGTTAGATGTAAAGTGGTTGTTAGACATCCTTACAATAAAGTAAGCAGTATATCTTTCCCACAAAAAACGATTAGAGTAAATATTGAGGATAAACGAAAACTAGAACCAGCAATCAAGCTTACAGGTAATAAGACTTACACTACTGAGCCTATTGAGTGGTCTAGTTCGAACAATAAGATTGCAAAAGTTAGTAGTAAGGGTATCGTTAAAGGCCAAGCAAACGGCACTGCTTACATTACTATAAAATCTAAATTCTCAGGAAAGAAAGCATCCGTTAAACTTGTTGTTACACCAACCAAGTATATTGCTTTCACATTTGACGATGGCCCAGGTAAATATACAAAGAAATTAGTTGATGCACTTAAGAAGTATGATTCCAAAGCAACATTCTTTACAGTCGGCAGAAGCATAGAAAAATATAGAAGTGCTTTAGAATATGCTCACGCTAACGGAATGGAAATTGGAAATCATTCATACAGTCACAAGAACTTTAAAAAATGTTCTAAGAAGACTATCAAGAGAGAAATCAATGGCAACAATCGTTTAGTCAAAAAATCAATAGGTGTAAATCCTACTCTCTTACGTCCACCATACGGAAACTATAATAAGACAGTTTCAAAGTATGCTGGAGTTCCAATGATTTACTGGTCTGTTGATACACTAGATTGGAAACATAAGAAAACAAAATATGTTTACAAGAGTATTATGAGACAGTCTGGAAGATGGGACATTGTACTTCTTCATGATATACACAAAACATCTGTGGAAGGATTTATAAAAGCTCTTCCAAAACTAAAGAAGGATAATTTCGAGTTAGTTACGGTTTCAGAATTATATCAAATCTACGGTAAAAAAATGAAATCCGGAGTTATGTACTACGGTCCTAGAAGAGATGAAAAATAAACAAAAAGCTGAGGTTAATCCTCAGCTTTTATTTATGATAAGGTTCATTGTTTATTATTCTAAAAGATCTATAAATCTGTTCTAAAAGGACCACTCTCATCAACTGATGTGGAAATGTCATTTTAGAAAAACTAAGTTTCATATCAGCCCTATCTATAACAGTCTTGTGAAGTCCTAGAGAGCCTCCAATCACAAATGTAACATCGCTAGTTCCACTTATTCTGAAATTCTCAATTTGTGTTGATAATTCAACGGAGTCTAATTCTTTGCCTTCAATCGCTAGCGCAATAACCTTCGACGAATCAGATATCTTATCAAGTATTCTCTTGCCTTCTGTTTCTTTGACGATATCCTCTTCTGTTGTGGATGCATTTTCTTTAGTCTTCTCATCTTTTACTTCCACAATGTTTAATTTGCAGTATTTAGACAGTCTTTTCGAATACTCTTTAATGGCATCATCGAAAAACTTTTCTTTAATTTTTCCAACTGAAATAATTGTGATTTTCATATTGTTACCTCGTCAAAGAATTATAACATATATTCTTATTTGCTTGTTAGAAAAAACTAATTATTATATAATTGATTCTAGATTAATTTTGCACGGAGGATTATTATGGATAATCTAAATGATGAAAATAAAAATGTAGAAACTATAGTGAGCGAAGAAGTCACTGAAGAGTTAGTCGAAAACAAAACTCCAACTGAAGAGATGTTTGACGAAGAAGGAAGTTTCTTTGGCGGAGGCGATCATACTTATGTTAAAAAAGCAGATAAATATGAAGATGTCAGATCTTCTGCTTTCACAATGTTGATTGTTGGAATGCTCGGAATAATATTTGTAATTCTCGCACTCACTAAGGTTATTAATATTCCATTTAGCGAAGCGACAGCGTGGTTATTCTATTCTATTATGAGTATTGTGTTTGTTGCTTTTACTATTGCAGGTTTCTTTTCATTAAGAAGAGCAAACAAATTAAAAGACGAGGCTGGGATTGAAAATGAAAAGATTGATGAAATTAATGCATGGGCAAATGAAAATGTTTCTAAGACTGTTATAGATACTGGTTTAGATTTAAACGAGTCGGTTGAAATCTTATACTTCTCAAGAGCCGAAAAAATTAAAGGACTATTAATGCATCAGTTTGAAGATGTAGATGAAGGTTTGATTGATCTTTTAACAGAAAGTATTTACACAAACATTTATGAAGAAAATGAAGAATAAAACAAAAACAGCTATCAATCGATAGCTGTTTTTTTTATGTCTTAATTTAATTTTGGTAAATCATTTACATACTCTTTAAATAATTTCCAATTTCCACTCTTATACATTGATGTGTCGTCATTGTCAGGATTTAATGTATAGCCTTCTATCAAGAAAACATCTATTCCAAGTTCTGCAGCATACATGTCCTCTTTCACATCATTACCGACCATCAAACAATCACCTGGGTCTTTGTCCATAATCTTGAGTATATGCTCATAGTATTTGCGATTAGGTTTTGTGTAGCAAGAATTCTCGTACGTTGATACATAATCAAAATCCTTAACGCTAAATCCAAGCCATGACAGTCTTTCATTCACTGCAATCTCAGGAAACATAGGTTTAGTAGCCAACACTACTCTATAGCCTTTTTCTTTCAACATCGTTACAGCGTCATGACAACTCTGACTAGGTCTAACCATATATCTAATCATTTGGAAATCGCCTTTGTAGAACTTGTCTAGTTTCTTTTGAAAACGTC
>CAMVRH010000093.1 GCA_947169835.1 uncultured Lachnospira sp.
ACCATCTCTGAATCTCTTCTGGCATATCGTGGATAACTGCTTCCTCAATATGAGCAAGTGCGTGCTCCACTGGTCCAGAGAAACTGTGCTTAGGAATAAATGCATCTTCCTTAGCCGCTTCTATCATGGCTTCTTGCACTTCTTCTATACCAGTACTCTTAAGCGCTGATATCTCTACAGCTCTACAGCCAAGTTTCTTTGAAAGTTCTTCTATATTTATCTTATCGCCGCGCTTTGAAACCACGTCCATCATGTTGACGGCAATAACTACCGGGATTCCAAGTTCAAGAAGCTGTGTGGTTAGGTATAAGTTTCTCTCAATGTTTGTTCCATCTACTATATTAAGGATGGCGTCTGGCTTTTCATCTATCAAAAAGTTTCTAGCCACCACTTCCTCTTGAGTATATGGCGACAAAGAATAAATACCCGGCAAATCCACCAAGCTTACATCTTTGTGGTCCTTTAGTTTTCCTTCTTTTTTCTCTACTGTCACTCCAGGCCAGTTTCCGACATACTGATTGGCACCAGTAAGTGCGTTAAACAATGTAGTCTTTCCACTATTCGGATTTCCGGCCAATGCTATTTTAATTGACATCTTCCTCTCCTCTTCTAGTTCGTATGTTTAGTTTTATAGTTGCTCTACTTCTATCTTTTCTGCATCTTCCTTGCGCAAAGATAGTTCGTAGCCACGAACAGTTAATTCAATAGGATCGCCCAATGGCGCAGTCTTAATAATTCTAATTACGACTCCCTTAGTAATTCCCATATCCATAATTCTTCTCTTAATTGGTCCTTCGCCATATAGTTTTATTACTTTGGCTTTGCCACCAATAGGAATATCTTTTAGTGTTTTCATTTTGGTCTCCTTTATTTTGTTGTGAGTTAGTCTTAACTAACTCACAGTTAGTATAAACTAACTTTTTTCAATTGTCAACATTTTTTCCTCGTGTTATAATCAAACAAACAATTACTACGGAGAAAGACTTATGCATACAAACGAATCTGAAGAAATGTACTTAGAGACTATATTAGTCCTCGGCAAAGAAAAAGAACACGTGCGCTCAGTGGATGTGGCAAACGATCTAGGCTTTAAAAAGTCTAGTGTCAGCGTTGGCATGAAACATTTGCGCGAGAAAAAATATATAGAGGTAGATGAGAAAGGTTATATCACTCTCACTCCTGCCGGCAAAGAGATTGCGGAAATGATTTACGAACGCCATCAGTTCTTATCAGAGTATTTGATGAAAATTGGAGTGCCAGAAGATATCGCTGTGGATGATGCATGTAAAATCGAGCATGTAATCAGTCAGGAGAGCTTCGATGCACTTAAGAAAAGAGTTAAGAATCTATAATAATTTTTTCACATAAAAAGAAAAAGCAAGGGGTTTGCACTTGAATCGTTTAAACCCCTTGCTTTTTCTTTTGCGTAAATATATTTATTTTTTAGATTCTTAACTCTTTTCTTATTTATTCAATTCTTTAATGTCTACTACCTTTACTCTTCCATATAAGTACTGGCCGTCTTCCATTATTGCATATGGGCGGACATAATACTTTGCTTTGGAGTGTTTCTTTAGGTCATCTTCAAAGATTAAGTCTGTGTTAAAGTATGTTGCGGATGTATGTTCTTGTAAGTCTAAATTTTCTACATCTTCATCATCGTTTTGGAAAACTTTGACGAAGCCTTCGTCGTTGTCTACATTCAAATCTTTTTCTGTAATGCCAGTGTCGTCTTTTCCATCTGTGCTCTTTAGACCAAGAATTAGTCCGTTTGTAGAAATGGTCTTTCCTTTCATATCTGGATGAACATAAGATCTAATTCTAACTGCTGCTTCTTTCTTATTAAACTGAAGAGCGAATGTGTCTAGTTCACTACTCTCCACAATCTTTTGAGGTTTGGCTTTTATGTATGATTTATCTTTATTTTGATAAACGCGAACATAATCCACATACATAGTAGCGCTTTTGAAATTTTTCTTCGGACCAGTAAATCCAGTGTAGCCTGTCTGGTTACTCGAGATTGCCAGGTTGAGCAAAAAGTAAAAGCGGTCTCTGAATTCGTCGGCGTTACTGTCGAAAAGGTTTGCGGAAAAGTAAACTTTGTTGTCCACATACCAGTCAATTCTATTAGCACCCCAAACTATTCCGTATGTATGCCATTTGTTGATGCCCTGTTTCTCTCCGCCTGGGTATTCATATACGTGGCCGTTAAACATTCCGCTGTACATCATGTTTGTGCTTCGCGCCATCCAGTGAATTGCACCTGATGCGTAAGGGCGGTCGTTAGCGTGTTCCATTATGTCTAGCTCGCCACACGCCGGCCAAGGTAAACTGTCATCACCCATCATCCAAAATGCTGGCCAAACACCTGACTGGTTTCCGCCAACCACTTTCATTCTGGCTTCAATCTTTCCATACTTGAAATTCTTTTTGTTCGTACTCTTCAAACGGCCAGATGTGTAATCTGATAGTCCATACTTTTCTTTCTTCGCATGAATAATCAGTTTTCCATTTTTCACGCGAACATTTTCTTTTCTGTCTGTGTAGGATTCTAGTTCGTTGTTTCCCCAGCCAGAAAATCCTGTTCCTATATCATATGTCCAAACATCTTCATTCAAACTTTTGCCGTTGAACTCATCGCTCCACTTTAATTTCCAGCCGCTGTCTGTTGGCTTTAAGTTCTTTGCTTGGACAGCAAAAGTAGCGCTACTCAAAAGTAACGCTACTACTAATATTAATGTAATGTTTTTTCTCGCCATCTTTTTCATAGTTTTATTATACATATCCACCGCCAAACACACTAGTGCTTTAGTTATGCTAGCGGTTTCATTTTATACATACTGGCTAGCCGCGATTCCAGCTATTGCTCCGTCCGCTGCTGCTGTCGCCAACTGACGAACGCTCTTTGTTCTACAATCGCCTGCTACAAAGATGCCTGGTGTTTTTGTTTTACAATCTTCCAGTGCCTTCACATAACCATTTTCAAGTTCCACTATATCTTTGAAATCTTCGTTGTCTGGCACTTGGCCTATTGCAACAAACAAGCCATCCACATCTAGCACTCTCTCTTCTTCAGTCTTTTTGTTTTTAACTTTAACGCCAGACACGTGATCATCGCTAGTAATAATTTCAGCCACTGTTGAATCTAAAACGAACTCTACGTTTTCTTTGCTGCGGAGTTTCTCTACGTCTTTTTCGTCGCCGCGAAATTCATCACGTCTGTGAATAACGTAAACCTTCTTACAATAATTTGATAAGAAGAACGCATCCTCCAAAGCTGTGTTTCCACCACCGTTCACTGCCACGTTTTTGTCTCTGAAAAACATTCCGTCGCAAGTTGCGCAGTATGAAACACCTTTTCCAATCATAGACTCTTCATTGTCTAAGCCGAGTTTTCTGTTCTTTGCACCAGTCGCAATAATGACTGCCTTTGATTCATACTCGCCGTTTGAAGTTTTCACTTTCTTCACTTCGCCGTCTTCCACACCGATAGCTTTTTCAAATTTGAATTCCGCGCCAAAGTCCTTTGCCTGGTTGTAAAGGTTTGTTGCAAAATCGAAACCTGAAACGTGAGCGATGCCTGGATAGTTTTCCACATCGGGTGTGTTCACTATCTGACCGCCGTAAGTGGATTCCTCCAAAACCAAAACAGTCTTACCACTTCTTCTTGCATATATGGCAGCTGACAAACCCGCAGGTCCCGCGCCTATAACAATAATATCGTACATGATCTTCTCCTTAGATAGATTACGCGGGCACCAATCAGCGCCCACATGAATCTTCAATGTAAAAGTTACTTCTTATTTAACTAGGTCTACCACTTCGTCTTTTGAAATAACACCAATGCTTCTGTTTGCTTCCTCGCCGTTTTTGAAAACTACTAGGCAAGGGATTGATTGGATGTTATATCTAACTGCTAGACCTTGGTTGTCGTCTACATTTACCTTTGCTACTTTGAAGCCGTCAGCTTCTGCAGCCACTTCGTCCACTACTGGTCCCATCATCTTACATGGTCCGCACCAACTAGCCCAAAAATCCACCAATACTGGTACGTCTGATTTCAATACTTCTTCTTCAAAATTATCTAATGTTACATTTAATACTTCCATAATAACCTCCTTAAATTTTCCTTCGTCAAAGACTAATCATCTAATCCGCCTAGTACTTTGTCGAGGAGTCTCTTTAGTTCTCCTGCTTCCTTCTGGTTAAGATTTACGCATCTTCCCATCTGCGCAGGAATCTTTGATGCTTTGTCTTCTAACTTCTTTCCCTTTACTGTAAGTTTTACCACAAGATTTCTCTCATCGTCTTTGGCTCTCACTCTTTGAACATATTCTTTGCTCTCAAGTTTCTTTAA
>CAMVRH010000094.1 GCA_947169835.1 uncultured Lachnospira sp.
CCTAACTTATTTAAATGTTTGATGTACTTTTCAATGTCTTTCTGCTTAACTTTTGCAAGTGCAGTTTTAGATGACACTTTCATGTACTCAAACATTTTTGTTAAATCTCTTCGGTAAGAATCTTCAGTGTTTTTTGAAATCGATTTTTGCTTATTCAATTTTTTCAAAAACTGTTTTATAATTTCTTCCATTTTTCCCGCTAACCTCTTCACAGAGATGTAGTTAGTATTATATATACTTTTTTATGTAAAATCAAACAAAAAATAACCCAATAAAATGGGGAATTTACTGGGTTACATAAAATTTACACTATATATTCAAAGCACACTTTTGCTTGACACAATATCTAGTAAAAAAACTTTTTTTAATTTTTTTTGCAATATTTTAAATAATAAGTCAAAATGGCTGAGATTGTTTTAGAGTCGTTTATTTCGTTGTTCATAATCATTTGAACTAACTCCTCTACTGTATAGATTTCAATCTCAATATCTTCATCTTCATCCAAGTTCTGTTCAGATTTAACAAGGTCATGGGCGACATAAATATCTATAGTCTCACCTGAATATGCAATGGCTGGAACTATAGTAATAAGAAACTCTACATTGTCACTTTTATAGCCAGTCTCTTCTTCTAATTCTCTAGTAGCACAATCTAGTGTAGATTCCTCTACTGTATCTTTTCCACCAGCAGGTATCTCAAGAGAAAATTTATCAATAGCATTTCTCCACTGACGAACCATAATGATTCTTCCATCATCCATAACAGGAATGATGGCTGCAGCTCCTTTGTGGATTAAATAATCCCACTCCACTCTGTTACCTTCAGGAGTAATAACTTGGTCTTTACAAAACTCAATGATTGCACCCTTATAAACACTCTCTCTGTTTATTCTTTTGAAATCTTTCATAATCTTACCTTCTTTTTAAATAGATAATTTTTTAAATCGACTACTGTAATTCTATACATCTTTTAAAGCACGCCTGTGTTGCTTCATCGATAGCCTTCTCAAGTTCATTCTCATCTAACTTTTTAACACCCTCTATAGTTGTGCCGCCAGGTGAGCAAACTTTTTCTTTTAGCACATCAGGATCTTCTCCAGTCTCAATTAAAAGCTTTGCAGATCCTAAAACTGTTTGAGCGACAAAATCAATTGACTCATCTCTTGTTAGTCCAAGTTTCTCAACAGACTTTGCCAAATAGTCAATAAACATAAATACATAAGCAGGCGAACTTCCGCTTGCGCATACTACTGCGTTCATCAAATCTTCATCCACCTTTTTATATTTACCAACTGAATTGAAAATCTTATCTATAACAATTTCTTCATCTGGTGAAAACACTTCTTCGTCATAACAGATACCGGTCATTCCTTCACCTACCATAGCTGGTGTATTAGGCATTGTTCTAATAACCTTTTGGGCTGACGTTAAGTCTTTAACTTTATCAACTGTAATACCAGGTGCTAGTGAAATAATAATTGTATCTTCATTTACTGAACTCTCAATTCCATCTAGTGCCACTTCATACACTTGAGGTTTGATAGCAAGCACTACAAACTTCACATTCTCAACTAACTCATTTACAGACGAAACAAAATCAACTCCTGTTTCAGATTTCACTTCTTCGCATCTATCAGTGTTAGTGTCAAAGAATAATACATTTTCTTTGTCGAAGAATTTGAGACATCCATTCATCAATGCATATCCCATATTTCCCATTCCAATAAAACCAATTTTGCTCATAGTTTCTCTCCTTTAATCATAGAAAGTATATCATAAAAAAAGGGAAATATGTAAAACATATTCCCCTTAAATGTAGATTTTATTTTGCGTAATCTATAGCTCTTGATTCTCTAACTACGTTAACTTTAATCTGTCCAGGATATTCTAACTCAGCTTCAATCTGCTTAGAAATATCTCTAGCCATCAATACCATATCGGCATCGCTAACTTTGTCAGGAACCACCATAACTCGAATCTCTCTACCTGCTTGAATAGCAAAAGAATTATCCACGCCTTCAAATGAATTTGTGATATCTTCTAACTGTTTTAGTCTGTTTGTGTAAGTCTCAAGTGTCTCACGTCTTGCACCAGGTCTAGCAGCTGAAATAGCATCTGCAGCCTGAACGATACAAGCGATTAATGTTTCTGGTTCAACATCACCGTGGTGTGCTTCTACAGCGTTAATAACTACGCCTGACTCTTTGTATTTTCTACAAAGATCTACACCTAACTGGATGTGAGTACCTTCCTGTTCGTGATCCACTGCTTTACCAATATCATGTAAAAGTCCAGCTCTCTTAGCTACACGTACATCTAATCCCATTTCTGCAGCCATAAGGCCTGATAGATGTGCAACTTCTATAGAGTGCTTTAGAGCATTTTGTCCATAACTTGTTCTAAACTTCATCTTACCTAGTAGTTTGATTAGTTCTGGATGAATGCCGTGAACTCCTACTTCTAATGTAGCAGACTCACCTTCTTCACGAATAACAGTCTCGACTTCTTTCTTAGCCTTGTTGACCATTTCTTCAATCCTACTTGGCTGAATACGTCCATCGACTATTAGCTTCTCAAGTGCAATTCTTGCAACTTCTCTTCTGATAGGATCGAATCCTGATAGAACTACTGCCTCAGGAGTATCATCGATAATCAAATCAACACCTGTTAATGACTCAAGAGTCTTAATGTTACGACCCTCACGTCCAATAATTCTACCTTTCATGTCTTCGTTAGGTAATTGAACTACTGAGATTGTGGCTTCAGATACTTGATCTGTAGCGCATTTCTGAATAGCATTAACAATAATATCACGAGCCTTTTTATCTGACTCTTCTTTGATTCTTGCTTCGCCTTCTTTTATAACCTTAGCAGTCTCAATCTTAATTTCTTCTTCAACAGTATTTAATAATTGTTCTTTTGCTTGTTCGGAGGTTAAACCAGAGATTCGTTCTAGTTCATTTACGCGTTGCTCACTTAACTTATCTACCTTAGCTTGTTTCTCGGCTAGATTTTCTTCTCTATCCTTCAAGCTCTGTTCTCTCTTATCAATAGCATCGGCTTTCTTTTCAACAGCCTCCTCTTTGTTAAGAATACGTTGCTCAAATTTCTGTATCTCTGAACGTCTTTCTCTAACTTCTTTTTCTAGTTCGTTTTTAGTCTTTAGATTATCTTCTTTTGCTTCAAGAAGCATTTCCTTCTTCTTAGCCTCAGCATCTTTAATAGCATCGTCAATAATCTCACGAGCCTTCTTTTCTGCTGATCCAATAGTCTTTTCAACTGTTTTTTTACGAATTAATATTGAAATTAAAGAAGCGACAACAGCGGATACAACACATATGGCAACCCACATGATAGTAGTATTCATTGGAGCACCTCCTTATTTAGTTATCATTGTACAAATACAACATTTAAATTATACTTTTTGACCTATATTATGTCAAGTTACATCACTATATGTTGTGATATGAAGCACTTATTCATCAATATAGTCCCTTAAAGCATCTTTTACATCTCCACATGAGTATCCCTTTGATACAAGATATGAATAAAACTTTTGAATATCTTTTCTATCACTTAAATCATATTTATTATTTTTTTTTTCTATATATTTCTTTAAGGATTCAGTATCGGTAAAATCGCTCTCTTCAAAGGCTTGATCTATTAACTTCTTATCAACACCTTTAACATACAAATCCTGAACTATCTGCTTTTTACTTTTCGATCCTCTTTTATAATCAATATACATTTCGGCATATCTCAAATCATTAATTAGATTTATTTCTTCTAAAAATGATACAACTTTATCAATAATACTCTCTGGATAAAGACCAGCTTTTAATTTATCCATTACATATCTTTTAGTCTTATAAGATTTATCAAGCATATAAAGAGCACGCTCTTTTCCTCTGTCAAAGAGTTTATTCATAATAACACTATATGTGTTACTAGGAATCTCCTGACCTTCCTTTAGACCGTACTTACTAATTTCGCCTTTGTATAAAACAAAGGCGAAATCATTATTAATATAAATTTTTACTCGAGAACCAAATGGTTCTAACTTAGTAACTAACATTCAATTAATCCTCAACAGGTGCAATAACATCATCTGATGAATCAGCAGTTTCTTCTGCCTCATCTTCTTTATTAAAATAGTGTTCACGTACTTTAGCATCAATTTCAGCCATAACCTCTGGATGCTCTTCTAAGAACTTCTTGGCAGTTTCTCTACCCTGACCAATCTTTTCTCCATCGTACGCATACCATGAACCGCTCTTTTGAACTACATCACAGTTTGTAGCTAAATCAAGAATATCTCCCTCTTTTGAGATACCTTTACCAAACATGATGTCAAA
>CAMVRH010000095.1 GCA_947169835.1 uncultured Lachnospira sp.
AAACAACCAACATCGGCACCAGCCGAGCAGCAGAAGAAAAACAAAAAAATGATGTGGTACACCCTAGCATTTATGGGGTTCACCACAGTATGGGGCTTTGGAAACATCATAAACGGATTCGCATATTACGGCGGATTGCCAGCGGTAGTACCATGGGTACTAATAATGGCGTTGTACTTTGTTCCATACGCATTGATAGTGGGCGAACTGGGCGCCACCTTCAAAGAATCCGGAGGCGGAGTTAGTTCTTGGACACTAAAAACTACAGCGCCAGTGTTTGCGTTTTTTGCAGGATGGATGTACTGGGTAGTACATATGCCATATCTATCGCAGAAGCCAAACCAAGTATTGGTGGCAGCTAGTTGGGCTATATTTGGAGAAAAAGGCGCAAGCAAGATTGAGCATCTACCAACTCTAGTAGTAGCACTCGCATGCTGGGGAATATTCTTATTCTGTATATTCCTAACAACACGCGGAATAAGCATAATCAAAAAGATAGCATCAGTGGCAGGTATTTGTTCATTTATCTTATCGCTTTTATTTATACTAATGATTTGGGCAGCACCTCACATTACAGATGGAAACGTGCAACAAATCAAATGGAGTTTCGATACATTTAAACCAGAGATGGGAATTGGATTCTTCACCAGCCTATCCATACTAATACTGGCAGTAGGTGGTGCAGAAAAAATAGCTCCATACGTTAACCAAATGAAAAAGCCGGGCAAGAGTTTCCCTAAAGGAATGATAGCAGTGGCAGTAATGGTTGCTATCTGTGCGGTGCTTGGCACAATAGCACTTGGAATGGTAACAGACCCAAGTGCACTGAAAGATAAAGATCACTTCGTAACAAGCGGAGCGTACGAATCATTTGAAAAACTAGGATTGTATTACGGAGTAGGTTCATTATTTAGAATAATATATGCAATCACGCAAGGAACATGTTTCCTAGCTGCACTTATCATCTCGATAGATGCACCGCTAAGAGTTCTACTAGATAACGCAGACACAAACTACATACCAAAAGGACTACTTAGAAAGACAAAGAGAGGCGCATACAGAAACGGCCTAATATTGGTAGTAGTAATCGTAACTATACTAATGATAGTGCCAGCGCTAGGCGCAGGAAATAACGACACACTAAACAACTTCCTAACAAAAATGAATTCGGTCTGTATGCCGCTTAGATATTGTTGGGTGTTTGTAGCGTACTACTTCCTAAAGAAGCGATTCTCCAGTCAAGAATCCGACTACAAATTCCTAAAGAACAAATACCTAGGAATGACAGTGGCAGGATGGTGCTTCTTACTAACACTTATATCTTGTATCATGGGAATGTACACCACAAACAAAGATGGAACAATAAACATCTTCCAGACAGTATCGAACGTGATAGTACCTATCGTTCTAGTATGCTTAGGATTTGTGATGATGGCGATAGCCAGAAAGCAAAACAACAAATAAATAAAGACAAAAGAAAAAGGCTATTGGATAATTCCAATAGCCTTTTCTTTAATTAAATCATTAGTTCTTCTTGATCTGTCTCATCAACTCTTCGTATGAGATTGCCTTAGTACCAACGATAGCAAAGATCATAAATACAGCGCCTAGAGCTGTACCGATGATACAAAGTACTAAACCAGCCTTGCAGATGCCTTCATCGTTTCCGTTCTTCTTAGCTACGATAGCTAGAACTAAACCTACAACACCTAGAATAAGACCAAGGTACCAGCAGCAACAAAATACGATTGATAAAATACCAAGTACTAATGATGCTACAGCATAACCATGTTTGTTAGTATTCATTCCAAATTCCTCCTCTTTTAATGCTAATTCAATTATAAAATATAACTAATATTAGTGTCAATAAACTAAACTGCATCTATTGGCTGCAAAAACTCAAAGCCAGGAATGTTTCGCAAAATCGAAAACAAAACATATAGACCTAAAGTAATATACAAAATAGTAAGATTCACTTTAGAATTCCTAAAGCACTTTGGCTTTCCAATAAATGCAAAAATACTAATAATAATCCAAGTGACTGCCGCTACAAAGAAACCAGGATGATTTCTAAATGAACGGTAAAAGTCAAAGTGAATCAATCTAACGCAAGATCTAGTAAGCCCGCAACCAGGGCAGTAAAGTCCAGACATTTTATAAACAGGGCAGAAGAAGTCATATCCGGATAAAGTGATGATAGCATAGATTACTAAACCAGAGCATATCAAAGCGATATACGTAATAATAATCTTCTTTTGCACACTATCCAATTTCTTTAACAACTTCTCAAACCTCCGCGATTAAGATCAATCAATTATTTCTTAACCTTCTTAGCCTTAGACCATTTACCAAATACTTTCTTCTTACCATCAAGCTTGTAAGCACGAACCTTAACGTATAGTTTCTTCTTTTTCTTAAACTTCTTAGACTTAATAGTAATCTTAGTCTTCTTAGTATATTTCTTAGCGTAAGTCTTCTTACCCTTGTAAACCTTAACTTGATATCCCTTAGCGCCTTTAACCTTCTTAAACTTAACCTTAACCTTCTTAGCGCTTAATCTCTTGGCACTCTTCATCTTAACCTTGCCAGGCTTTGTAACCTTAGAAGGTGCAGGTGGGTTATCAGAATCTAGCTTGTAGTTAGAATCAAGTGATTGCAACCAAGCCAAATACTTATAATTAAAGTGGTTGCCAATAAATGGCATTACGTTGTTTGCAATAGTTAGTCCAGCAGTAGTAGTTCCAACCAAATCGCTCATTGCAGCAAGTACTATAGCAGTTAATAACTTCTTAATAGCAGGCTTTTGTACATCCGGGTCCGCCAAAGGAATACCAGCTTCCTCTAAGCAATCAGCAATCAAATCAACTGCCTGATCTCCGCCTTCCATCAAATCTTGTAAAAGACCCAAGAGGAATGTAGTCTCCTCTCCCTCAGGAATCTTAGATTTAAGTGCATTAACAAATGCAGCCTTCTGTTCATCTGTACCATCATATATTACATCAAATACAGCTTCTGTGGCAGGTTTTAAATCGTTAAAATCCTGAGATGTTTTAATAGAACCTGTTAGAGCACTAACTAGAGCATCTATTGTATTTTGAACATCCTGTTCATCAGTAGGAAGAATCTGCACTCCGCTCATATCAATATTTAACTTATATCCAGGCAATTTTTCATAGCAAACTGTTTCGCCCTTCGCAAATAAATCTAAGAACTTCTGCGCTCTAGCCTTCTTAGCAGCATAGTTGTTATCATCTAAAGCTGGTAGATAAATATCTACACCATATCTGTGCCATCCCCACTGCTCAGGTGGTACCTGAGGCACAACATCGTATTTAGAAATAGTGTTAAAGATATTCTTAAATAAAGGCTTCTTATAATTGTTCTCAGATGTAACAGCAGGAGTAGCAAAAGCATAGGCATAAATATCTTCAGCCTCTACAGAAGCTCTACTGATAAATCCGTCATCATCCAACTGTTTAGCTAATATATTAGAAACAGCAGCGCCTCTAGAATAACCAGTAATCCAAATCTTTACATCTTCTTTAATTCCATTTTCTCTTACATAAGTAGTTAAAGCTTCATGCGCTTTGTCGGCTGCATTAGTAAAACCTTCATGCATAGTGCCTCCGCCCACATCTACATTGCCGAACCATTCTTTGCCGTAGTTGGCATTTCTAAAGTTAACAGCAATAAGAGTGTAGTCTTTGCCGCTTACCTTTATAGTCTTCTTGGCAAACACAAAACCAATAGTATCTTTAGTAGGTTCCTTATTAAAGTCTTCATTCACATAGATAGTGTCAAATCCATTTGCCGAAAGCAAAGCCTCAATATCCTTAGATAAACCAGACCAAACAGGATCCGACATAGTATTACCCGAAGATGCACATGCCGCACACATACTCATAGTCGCAAGATGCGGATTATAATTATATGAGCTATCGGCAAAGTAACTGTCTGAATAGTAGTAGTCACTCGTATACTCATCCTTAGTCACCATCATCTTCGAAAACTGAAATTGCTTCTTCTGAATAGTCTCAGCCTTGGCTGGTGTAAAAGTGATAGAAGTCACCACCAACGCAATACTAAGAACTAAACTTAAAGTGGTAGATAATTTCTTCATAATAAGCCTCCGTACTTTCAATATACCAATATTATAACTTATAAAAACTAAATCTACTAGAAGTAAATAGCCGGATTATGTGGTAGAATATAACTGTTGAAAAGGAGCGGATCATTATGACAATTAAAAGAATAACAGCAATAATACTAACACTAACATTAGTTCTATCTATAGCATGGAGCGCACAAC
>CAMVRH010000096.1 GCA_947169835.1 uncultured Lachnospira sp.
TATAGGGCCATTAGATGACAATGAAGTGGTGGCTGCCGTATCAGGTTTTTCGGATAAGATATGTGATATATTAGTCAAATTCATTAAAGATAAAAAATACTAAACAAAAAAAGAATCTCGAAAGAGATTCTTTTTTTATGAGTAAAGCTATAAGCCGGGTTCTGTCTAGGATGATCATCTATCTAGGCGCATAGTCACCTATACGCTCAAGCAACCTACCCGGAATCTAGCGGGCAACTATATGATTCCTGCTCGGTCTTGCTTCGGATGGGGTTTACACTGCCACTGATGTTACCACCAGCGCGGTAGGCTCTTACCCTGCCATTTCACCCTTACCACAAAGTGGCGGTATACTTTCTGTTGCACTTTCCTGAGAGTCACCTCTACCAGCCGTTAACTGGCATCCTGCCCTGCGAAGCCCGGACTTTCCTCGTGTGAAGCACACGCGATCATCCACTTTACTCGAGTAAATAAGTTACCATATCATTTAATTATTATCAAGTTATTCTTTCACTATTGAACTACCGCCCACAAATTCTCTCATGATAGAGTTCTTTGGAATGTCATCCTCAGGAAGAGGCAACACGTAATCCAAAAACTTCAATAACCTATTAGCCTCTAAGTACTCTTCCGAATCTTCCGGAACGCTAAATAGTGCTGGTTCCGTATAGACTTTTAAAACGGATGGTTCAAACACCATAGCCGAGTTAAATATAGCATCAGCTGAATCTTCATATGGGAAGATGTACTTTTCTTCTCCCCTGCGAACTCTCTTCCACATTTCTATAGTAGTCTGTGCGGATTTACCTCGAGTTCTCAAATCTCTAACTAGTCTTCTTAACAATCTCCAGTCAGATGCCGAAATCCTATTATGTTCATCAATTCGAAGCGGCGTCAAAGCACTAATGTAAATCTTGTACTTTCTATCTGAATCAAGCTTGTATGTCATTTCATCGTTCAAACAGTGAATTCCTTCAATTACAAGAATATCATTCTCATCTAACTTTAGAGTTTTTCCACTCATCTGTTGAACTCCTGCCTCAAAATCATATTCAGGAAGTTCAACTTCCTCACCATTTAGAAGTGCTTCCATATCATTGTTAAAGTGTTCAAGATCAAGAGCTTCTAAAACTTCATAGTCTAGATTACCTTCTTCATCTACTGGATTATCTTTTCTATCGACAAAGTAATTGTCCACTGAAATAGGGTGTGGTTTTAAACCTTGTCCAACTAACTGAATTGAAAGTCTATGTGCAAATGAAGTTTTACCAGCCGAAGACGGTCCAGCAATCAAAACAAACTTAACACCATCGCGACTTGCAATATCCTCTGCAATATCAGCAATCTTCTTTTCCTGATATGCTTCCTGTACCATAATTAAATCTGTTACACTTCCGTCGCATATCTTATTATTCACATGACCAATAGTTGGCACTCCCATCTTCTCTGCCCACTCTGTTGAATCATTGAGTGCGTCAAAATGTTTATCTTCTCCGTTAAATTCTGGAATCTCTTTTGGGTTCTTTGACATAGGCGTCTGAAGAATAAACCCATCCTTATACTTAAATAGATTAAAGCGTTTAAGGATACCTGTTGAGTACGCCATATATCCATAGAAGTAATCTTCAAAACCACTAAGGTTATAAATATTAACTCTTGAGGATCTACGATATTTTAATAAGTTAACCTTATCTTTCATTCCATAGTAATCAAAGCGTTTGATTGCCTCGCTAACAGGCACTGTATTCTTAATAATAAAAATATCTCTCTCGGACAAACTTTTCATTTCAGCAGATACTTTTTCTAAGAATTCATCAGTCACTTCAACATCACTGTGCAACTCACAATATAAGCCTTTTGAAATTGAATATTTGATTGATACCTTTTCAATTTGCTCTCTTCCTAGGATTTTGTAAATTGCTTTTAGCATCATGAAAACAACACTACGTCTATAACAATCACTTCCAATCTTATCGCTAGTTGTTACAAACTCCAAAGTGCAGTCTTCTTGCACAGAAGTGTTAAGCTCCGCCAATTTACCATTGTACATTGCAAGAATAATGTCATTTTCATAATCGTTCGCATATTCTTTTGCAATATCAACAATAGATGTATGCTCCTCTACCTGTATTGTTTTGTCTTTTAGTTTGACGTTAAACATAATATTCTAATCCTTCTTTTATTAGTTTGTATTTATGTTCTACTTCTTTGTCTTCACGCTCCATAGAAGAAATAATTCTACCAAATTTATTTAACTGAATGTCTAAATACTCTTTTAGTGTTTCATCTTTTTTAATCAAAAGAATTGGTCCAAATTCCAACTGAACTTCGTCATACTCACTCTCACCCTTAACAGCCTTTATTACTGGATAGAATTTCTTCGCATCTTCCACCATCTTCTCATCAGAAATCTTATATCCATTCTCCGACAAAAATTTTCTAACCAAATCTGGTCTTTTATGCGGAGATAAAACGAGTTCGTCAAAGTCTTTAGCGCGGGCCAAAATATCAACTATCAAATCTCCACCCATACCTGCGATAATAACTGAATCTGCATCTCTGTCTCCAAAGTTATCAAATCCGTCCGATAAAATTGTTTCGATTTTGTCCTCTAATCCTTCATTTGCAATATTTGACTTTGCAATATTTAAAGGCCCCTCGTTCACATCCATCGCATAGGCAAACTGACAAATGTTTTCCTTCACTAAATATATAGGCACATATCCATGATCTGTGCCTACATCTGCCACCTTTTCACAAGGCGTAACTAAATCAGCTACTGTTTTAAGTCTTTTAGATAACATACTATAACTTAATATGAACCTTCTCTAATTCCTTTTGCTGCTTCATCAAGTCTTGAAGCTCATTAATGTCTTTTGCATTAGCCGCTTTTCTCTCAAGACTATCTTTCTTTATTTTAAGCACAGAGTCATTGATTGCACGTTCTAACTCATCATGCTCTAATTCATGGCTGATAGGTGAAACAAATAGCGCTGCAACTTTTTTGTGTTCATCTTCGTCCGTAAACTGATCCATTATAGATGCAGGATTAGGTTTTCCTGCTTCCATCTGCTCCCAGAACTTTGTTGCAACATTCACATAGAATTCATCGCCAAAGTCCTCAGGACTAATAATTTCCTTCACACTTTTAAAAATACTTGGATTATCTAATAAGCATGCAAGAAGGATTCTACCTGCTCCCACAGAAGCATTTTCTTTCTTCTGCTCTTTTGAGACAAATTTCTTTTCTTCATACTTTCTATCTTTTTCTACATATGTTAAAGCCTTGCTCTTAACTAGACTCTCCAATCCATCTTTAGGAATATCAAATTCTTCGCAGACAGCCTCTATATAATTCTTTCTCTCAACATCATCTTTAAACTCAAGTAACATTCCAGCCACTTCATTGTGGAACTGGGTTTTCTCTTGAGGATCGTGAAGATTAAACTCTTTTTGCTTTGCGCCCACTTCAAAGATAAAGAAGTTTGTAGCATTCTTAATTCTCTTTTCATATTCTTCTTTTCCAAGTTCTTTGATGAACTCATCTGGATCTTTGTATGGGTCCATATTTAAAACTTTAATCTTTAGTCCAACATCACGAAGATATGGAATGGCGCGAAGTGCTGCCTTTGTTCCAGCCTCATCACTATCAAATGACAATACAACTTCATCCACGTATCTCTTAATCAAAGATGCATGACCTGATGTGAATGATGTGCCAAGCGCCGCCACAGCATTAGTAAAGCCTGCCTGATGCAAGCTAATAACATCCATATATCCTTCACAAACTATAAAATAGTTCTCTCTTGCTTTTCTAGCTTTATTTAAACCGTAAACAGTGTGGTTTTTGTTAAACACCTTTGTCTCAGGCGAATTCAAGTATTTAGGCATAGCATCGCCCATAACACGACCGCCAAATGCCACTACTCTGTTATTGGCATCCATAATAGGGAACATTACTCTGTTCCAGAATTTATCATTAACACCGCGCTTCTCATCAAAAGTAAAAAGCCCAGTCTCTTTTAACAAGTTGTCATCATAACCTTTTTCCTTTAGATAGTTGTAAAGGTTATTGCTGTATTTATCAGAATATCCCAAGCCAAAGCCAGTGATAGTTTCATCATCTAACTCACGACCACGCAAATAGTGATATGCAGTCTGCCCACGCTTAGACATAAGCAAATGGTAATAGTACTTGGCAGCTTCAGTGTTTGCTTCAATAATCTTTGTCTTAAGGTCTTGCTCCTGCTTCTTCGCC
>CAMVRH010000097.1 GCA_947169835.1 uncultured Lachnospira sp.
GCGGCTAGGGTATCTGACGATGCTGAGATTACAATCGAGTGTAATCCAGGAACTCTTACGATGGAAAAATTAGAGGCCTATAAGGATGCTGGCATTAACCGAATAAGTCTAGGGCTTCAGAGCGCCAACGACGAAGAACTCAAAACCATCGGTCGAATTCACAATTACGAAGAGTTTAAAAAGAGTTTTAACTTAGCAAGGCTTGCTGGGTTTAAAAATATAAATGTTGATTTGATGAGTGCTTTGCCGGAGCAGACTTTGGATAGTTATAAAGATACTTTGGCGAAGGTGATCACTCTAAATCCTGAACACATTTCTGCATACAGTTTAATAGTGGAAGACGAGACACCGCTTAAGGATAGAGTGGAAAATGGAGAGGTTGCTCTTCCATCAGAAGATGAAGAGCGAGAGATGTATTATTATACGAAAGAGTTTTTAGAAAAGACTGGTTATAAGCGATACGAGATTTCAAACTACGCCAAAGACGGCTATGAGTGCAGACACAACATTGGCTACTGGAAAAGAGTGGAGTACTTAGGTTTTGGAATAGGTGCAGCGTCACTGTTTAAGGGTGAGAGGTTCTCTAACACATCTGATATAAACAGATACATGCATATTTTGGAAGAAGAAGATGTGATGAATGCAGATGAAGTTTGGAAAGCACTGAATGAAAATATAGAGACTTTGACGCAGAAAGACGAGATGGAAGAGTTTATGTTTCTAGGGCTTAGGATGACTGACGGAGTGAGCAAATCTGATTTTAAGAAGATATTTAACTGTGATATAGAAGCGGTTTACGGAAATGTGATAGAAAAATTAGCAAATCAAAACCTAATAAAGGAAGCTGGTGACCTAATAACTCTTACAGACAAAGGGATTGATATTAGTAACATAGTTTTAGCGAATTTTTTGCTGTAATTCGTTCGTTTGTGTATGTTATAATTATAATAGTGAAGACCATAAACAAAAAAGAGGTAGGCATGAAAAAAATAAATAATATTTTAATGAGCATTGTACATATTTTAGAAAAAATCATTGCTGCCATATTAATGGTGGTGGTTGTTATTGCTGTAGTGTATTTGGTTTTAGATATAGTGAACGGAGTAAAGGCTGGATTTGATTCGGAATTTATAAAGACGATTTTGTCAGACACTCTCAACATAATAATTGTTATAGAGTTTATAAGAGTCCTAATAAAGCATACTATGGGTACAGTAGTGGAGGTTTTGATTTTTGCGTTGGCAAGAGGGCTAATAGTTGTAAATGAAACTATTTGGGAAATGGCGATTACTATTGTTGCCATAGCCGTACTTTTGGCGTGTAGAAAGTTTTTGTTTTTGGACGACGATCTTAAAAAGGTAACAAATAGAAAAACGGACAAATAAAAGGAGAAAATGTTATGAAGGGGAAACAAGTAAGGAAACTGTTGGGAAGATGCACTTCTATATTTAAGAAGAGTATTAAGTGTATGGCTATTTTTATGATAGCTATAGCGGTTGTGGCATCATCACTAAATGTATATGCTGATAGTGAAACTGGAGTGCCAGAGTACGAGAAGGATGCGGATGGTAATATCACAAATATTAAAAAAATTGAGAGACCGCCGTACACTTACTTTGACGACTCTGCAAGTTTAGGAGCTGACAAGGAGATAAGAGTAGATACCATGACGGACTACGTTCCGAAATTATTTACTAAGTGGGGCCCTATTGCTAGTAAAGTGTTTGAAACTAGTACAGATTCGGCATTTCATAACAATAGTGACGACTCAGCTACAGACTGGAGAAAGTACTTTGGACCAGGCGTTAGTGAGTCTAATGAAAAAACTGATTTATCTAAGGCCTTAACATCAGAGGATCATTATCAACACGGTGAGTATTCTAATGACTGCGTGCTAGCGACTGGTATTCAATATGCTACCAATATGGATTCTATTTTACATCATATGACAGATGAACTTGCAAAAGGACTAGGGGATAGATATAATACCCCAGCATCCACTCTTTATGATAAAGCGGATTTGAAAGTTATTAAAGATACAAAAGATAAACAAGATACCAAAGCTTTTTATAAGATAGTGACATCTATCGATAATAATGGTGCCACATATGGATACTACTATAATTCATATGCGCTAGTATTTTATGATTTTGAGTTGGCGCCAATAGTGCTTAAAGGTGTAACATATGCCAATCAGAAGTTGACTACAAAAGAATCAGGAAGTGCTGCATCTGGAGCACATAAGACATACTTTAAAAATGAATCAGAGTCTAATTCTAATGTCACTACAAATCTTACTTCAACATCCACACAAGACGTATAGTTTTGCGGAGACAATAGGCGCATCTGCATCATGGAACACACCTTTTTTGAATGTGGCCAAATTCACAGTTAATTTTTCATTTACTGCTACACAGGCAATTTCGTCAGCTAAAACAGAGTCGAAAACTATATCGGATACATATTCTAACAGCGCCACATCATCTGTAGTATTACCACCTCACACTGCTATAGCGCTTCAACAAAAGCAGGATAAACAAACTGTCAATATAGAATATGATTGTCCTGTTGCATTACGCTATAAAGTGGCAATATTTAGCATGAATGGATTCAGATATGATGACCGTGCGGCAACTGATTATTGGATGAATCCTAAGGACTTTGTCACAATACTTGGAGCAGGAAATGCAGAAGGCGGTTATGGTGCGGCTGAGAATTTATATGTGCGTGCTCTAGATCCTAAAACTAAATACAAAATGGATAGAGCCTTTGGTAAAGTTGAGGGAAATCATGATGGTAGAGTGGTAAGAAGCGTAGTGGATTGGGCATCCATGAGTGATATCAATGATAAAATGACTACTGCAGCTACAGAGATTCCTATGTTTGAATCAGGAGCATCTATGGACTTAACCAACGATACTACATCCACTGAGATGAGTAAGATTATGCCATTATATCCACTCAAAGCAATTAGGATTGATGCCCCGAACACATCCTTTATATCGGGAGAAAATTTGTCCTATAAGAATATGGACTACTACACAGTGAATATGTCTGTAGGTGATCATTCATATGTTAATTATATTAAACTAACGGCATTAAATGAGAGAGATATACCATACCATGGATTTATACCAACCAAAGGTCATTGGGAAGTAGTAGACAAAGAAGGCAATCCATTGGGCAATGATGCGCCAGTGGTTTTGGAACAAAATCCTATTTCAAAGAATATAGAATATAAAGCAGTGAAAGAAGGAACATGTTACCTTAAGTATTTTATAGATGAAGACAGATATGCAACTGCTTATTATGAAGATGAGTATGCTAAAAATAGCGACCTAGACAAAACTGCAGCTTTAGAGATTGTGGTAAAAGACGAACGATTCAAAGGTGAAGTTACTGTGGACGGTAGTTATACTGGTATAGTGGGTGATGAGCCTAAATCTATAGATGATGCAGATGGTTTAAGAGTAACTATTACTGATTCTACGGACAAAGAAGTGAGCAGACCATATAACTGGGAGGTTAAAGAACTTCCGTCAAAGGGCATTTCTATGGATGGCTCAAACGTTACATTTACAAAACCAGGCACATACCACGTTCGTGCAGTATCAGGTGATATGCAGTCTGACTGGGTAGAAGTGACAGCTGTAGAGAAAAAAGTAGATGTATCTTTCAAGGGTGACTTTGGAAGTGAAATTGAAAATCAGACTATCTCATACAATACAGCACCAACACTACCTACTTCAGAAGATATGAAACTTCCAGAGTGTAAACAGCTTGATGGTTGGTTCTTAGATGAAGAGTACACTAAACCTTATGAAGAAGGAACAAAACTAAAAGAAAACACAACTCTTTATGCCAATATAAAACATGTGGGTATAACTAAGGTTGAAAGAAAAGAACCTACTTGTACATCAAAAGGCAATATTGAGCATTATCGATGTATATTGTGTAACAAACTATATAAAGATGCGTTAGGTACCGAAGAAATCACAAAGAAGGATACTGAAATACCAATGCTTTCTCACACATGGGATGGAGGCAAATACACCAAATATCCAAGCAAGAAGGCATGTGGAGTTAAGACATACACATGTACAAAGTGTGGAGCTACTAGAACTGAATCTATTCCAAAACTTACTAGCAAGAAAATCAAGATTAAAGGAAAGGCTAAAAAGCATAAGATAATTATTGGCTGGAAATCTGTTAAGGGTGCAAAGGTCTATTATGTA